>DATCOR010000233.1:0-1981 GCA_036564585.1 Candidatus Limnocylindria bacterium
TGCCGAGATCCGCGAGGCCCTCTCGGGGAACATCTGCCGCTGCACCGGGTACGGCAAGATCCTCGAGGCGGTGCACGCGGTCGCGAAGGGCGCGCGCCCATGACGCTCACCCGCCAACGCGTGCGCGGGACGGTCGGCGAGTCGGTCGAGCGGCCCGACGGCCCACCGAAGGTGAAGGGTGAGTTCGAGTACGCAAGCGATCTCTGGGTGCCGGGCATGCTGCACGGCGCGACGCTCCGCAGCCCGCATCCGCACGCCCGGATCGTCTCGATCGACACGGCGAAGGCCCGCTCGTTGCCCGGCGTCCGCGCCGTCCGTACGCATGCCGATCTGCCGAATTCCGAGCTCTACGGCTTGATGAAGAGCGATCAGTACCCGCTCGCGAGGAAGAAGGTGCGGTTCCTCGGCGATCCGGTGGCCATCGTCGCCGCGGACGACGCACAGACCGCTCGCGACGCGCTGAAGCTCATCACGGTCACGTACGAGCCGCTTCCGCCGATCACCGATCCGATCGCGGCCCTGCAACCGGACGCCCAGCCGATCCACGACAAGGGCAACGTCATCGATGCCGTTCATCTCGTCCACGGGGATCCGTCGATCCACGCGGACGTCGAGGTCTCCGGCGAGTACGAGCTCGGCATGCAGGATCAGGCCGCGCTCGGGCCCGAAGCCGGCCTGGCCATCCCCGACGACGACGGCGGCGTGACGCTGCACATCGCGACCCAGTGGCTGCACGAGGATCTGCGGCAGATCGCGCCGTGCATCGGTCTCCCCGAGGAGAAGGTGCGTCTGGTCATGTCGGGCGTCGGCGGTGCGTTCGGCGCGCGCGAGGACGTCACCCTGCAGATCCATCTCTGCCTGCTCGCGCTCGCGACGAAGCATCCCGTCCGGATGACCTACGGTCGCGAGGAGTCGTTCTACGGTCACGTGCACCGCCACCCCGCGCGACTCTTCTACCAGCATGGCGCGACGAAAGACGGGACGCTCGTCTTCGTCCGCGCGACGATCGTCCTCGACGGCGGCGGCTATGCCTCGTCGAGCCCGGCGGTCATCGCGAACGCCGCGTGCTTCGCGGCCGGCCCGTACCGGGTGCCGAATGCCGAGGTCTGGAGCGTCGGCGCGTACACGAACAACCCGCCGACCGGCGCGATGCGCGGGTTCGGCGCGGTGCAGACCTGCTTCGCGTACGAGGCCCAGATGGACAAGCTCGCCGCGAAGCTCGGGATGGACCCGATCGCTCTGCGGATGCAAAACGCGCTCGCCGATGGCGACGAGATCATCACCAGCCAGCCCGTGGTCGGATCGGAGCCGGTCAGCGAGGTCGTGCGGCGGGCGAACGCGCTCCCGCTGCCGCCCGAGCACCGCGCCTCGGCCATCGAGCTCCCCGGCGGCGCCGGCAACCTCACCCAGGGCGAAGGCGTGGTCCGCGGCGTGGGCTTCGCCGCCGGGTTCAAGAATGTCTGCTACTCGCATGGGTTCGATGACTCCTGCGACGCGCGGGTGCGCCTCGAGCGCGACGCGGATGGTCCGGTCGCCCACGTGCACACGGCCGCCGCCGAAGTGGGGCAGGGCGTGGTCACCGTCCAGCTCCAGATCGCCCGCACCGAGCTCGGGATCGAGCGGGTGATCGTGGACAACGCCGATACGCAGATCGGCTCGGCCGGCTCGAGCTCGGCGTCGCGGCAGACGTGGATGACCGGCGCCGCGGTGAAGGCGGCGTGCGATCTGGTGAACGCGGAGCTCGATCGACGTGCGCGTGACCGCCGGATCGCGCGCGACCGGCTGGATGAGCTCCTCGACACGCCGGTCGAGCATCGGATCACGTACCGCCACAAGCCGACCGAGTCGCTGAACGACGTGACCCAGAACCATGGCCACGTCGCGTTCCTGTTCGCTGCGCACCGGGCCAGCGTCGACGTCGACCTCGGGACGGGGCTCGTGAGCGTGGTGCATGTCGCGACCGCGCAGGACGTCGGGAAGG
>DATCOR010000234.1:0-3588 GCA_036564585.1 Candidatus Limnocylindria bacterium
CAGCAGTTCGGGCAGTGCGGCACCCCGATGCGCGCATAGAGCAGACGGAGGTAGTCGTAGATCTCGGTGATCGTCCCGACGGTGGACCGCGGGTTGCGCGTGGCGCCCTTTTGGTCGATCGAGACCGCCGGCGAGAGACCCTCGATGAAATCGACGTCGGGTTTCTCCATCTGGCCGAGGAACTGCCGGGCGTACGCCGAGAGCGATTCGACATAGCGCCGCTGCCCTTCCGCGTAGATCGTGTCGAAGGCGAGCGACGACTTGCCCGAGCCCGAAAGTCCGGTGATGACCACCATCTTGTCGCGCGGGATCTTCACGTCGACGTTCTTGAGGTTGTGCTCCCGCGCACCTTTGACGTGGATGTGGTCGAGCGGCATACCGCTAGGGCTCTACGGTCGCTCGCCCGGCGACGAAGGGCCGCCTGGCGGTACGGCTTCGGCACCGCGCTGGAACTCGCTCGGGCTCGGGCGATTCGGCGCGCCGACGCCGGACGGTGCCGGCGGTGGCGGCTCGGTCCGATAGAACCGCCGCTCTCCTGAGTCGGCGCGCAGGTCGCGCACGACGAGCCACAGGTAGATGAGCCACACCGGCAGCGTCACGAGGCCGCCCGGGAGGGAATCGCCGATCCCCTGCCGGAACACGCCGTTCTCCGCCGGCAGGATCAGATACGACAGCGCCTGATAGATCCCGGTCGGCAGCAGGATGACCGTCGTGATCCCGAAGATGACGGTGCCGAGCATGAGGTATCCGCGGCGAAGGCCGGAGGTGAGCTCGTCCGAGGCCATCACTCCGCGCCGGGCGGCGTAGTGCGCGCCCCAGAACAGGGCACCGAAGACGGAGAAGGTGATCCCGCGGATGAGGTCGTCGCCGCGACGGCGGTCCTGCTCGCGCCGCTGCTGCGCCGCGAAGTCCTGGGTGGCGCCAGGGACGCACTTCACGTTCGGATCGGTGACCGGCGCGCACGCGGGTACCGGAGCGATGGACGAGGTGTCGCCGTAGACGAAGGCGTTGCCGAACGCGGCGGCAAAGCCCGCGGTCAGGATGCCGGACAGTCCGACGACGAGCACGATGATCCCGGCCATCGACGCGATGTAGAGGTACACGCGCACGAGGTTCCGCGGTGCCCACTCGAGCCCGCCGCGCGCGCCGCGCATGGCGAGCACGATCGCACCGACGATCGCGCCGAGGACGCCGACCACCGCCAGCACTCCGAGTACCACTAGATCCCCCTCCTCCGCCGGACGACACGATGGGTCGTCTTCGGCTCGGCCGCGAACGCACCTTCCGGACCCTTCTCGAGCACCTGGATCCCGCGCAGCTGGACCACCTCGTCCCGGATGGCCGCCGCACGCTCGAACTCGAGCTGCTTGGCTGCTTCCTTCATCTGCGATTCGAGATCCTTGATGAGCCGGGCGAGCTCGTCCGGCGGCATCTCGCCGGCGCCGACCGGGCGGCCGCGGCGCTCGTAGCCGCCCTCGATCTCGGCGACCTGCCGGAGGCGCATGCCGACCTCGCGGATCGCCTTCATGATGCTGGTCGGCTCGATCCCGTGCTCCGCGTTGTAGGCGATCTGCAGGTTCCGCCGGCGGTCCGTCTCGTTGATCGCCTTGTCCATCGACGCGGTGCGCCGGTCGGCGTACATGACGACCCGGCCCTCGACATGCCGCGCGGCCCGGCCGATCACCTGGATGAGCGAGCCCTCGGAGCGGAGATAGCCCTCCTTGTCGGCGTCCAGGATCGCGACGAGCGTCACCTCGGGGAGGTCGATGCCCTCCCGGAGGAGGTTCACCCCGACCACGACGTCGTACACGCCGAGCCGCAGGTCGCGGAGGATCTCGACGCGCTCGATGGTCTCGATCTCCGAGTGCAGGTAGTGGACCTTGATGCCCATCTCGCGCAGGTAGTCGGCCAGGTCCTCGGCCATCTTCTTCGTGAGCGTCGTGACGATGGACCGCTGGCCGCGCTGGACCCGCAGGTTGATCTCGCCGAGGAGGTCGTCGATCTGCCCGTCGGTGGGCCGGATGTCGATCTCGGGGTCGACGAGGCCGGTCGGCCGGATGATCTGCTCGACGAGCACCGGTGTGCGCTCGAGCTCGTACGGGCCGGGCGTCGCCGATACGAAGATGGTCTGGTCGAGGCGGTCCTCGAACTCCTTGAACGTGAGCGGCCGGTTGTCGAGCGCGCTCGGCAGGCGGAAGCCGTACTCCACGAGGATGTCCTTCCGCGCCTTGTCGCCGAAGAACATGCCGCGGGCCTGCGGGATCGACATGTGCGACTCGTCGATGAACATGAGGAAGTCCGGCGGAAAGTAGTCGAGCAGGGTCCACGGCCGGCTTCCCGCAGGACGGCGGGCGAGGTGCCGCGAGTAGTTCTCGATCCCATGACAGGTGCCCGTCTCGCGGAGCATCTCGAGGTCGAAGTTCGTCCGCTGGAGCAGGCGCTGGGCCTCGAGGAGCCGGCCGGCGGTCTTGAGGTCGTCCGTCCGGACCTGCAGCTCGGCCTCGATGTCCTTGATCGCCTCGTTCAGCTTCTCGCGCGGCGTGACGAAGTGCCGTGCCGGATAGATGTCGATGCGATCGCGCTCCGCGAGCACCTCGCCGGTGAGCGGGTCGAGCTCGGTGATGCGCTCGATCTCGTCGCCGAAGAACTCGACGCGCACCGCGAGATCCTCGTACGCGGGATGCACTTCGAGCGTGTCGCCGCGCACGCGGAACTTGCCCCGGACGAAGCTCTGGTCGTTCCGCTCGTACTGGATGTCGACGAGATGGCGGAGGACGGTGTCCCGCCGCGTCCGCTCGCCCTTGACGAGCCGCACGGTCACGGCGCCGTAGTCGACCGGAGCGCCGAGGCCGTAGATGCACGAGATCGACGCGACGATGATCACGTCGCGCCGCTCGAACAGCGAGCGCGTCGCCGCGTGTCGCATCTTGTCGATCTCCTCGTTGCGCGAGGAGTCCTTCTCGATGTACGTGTCGCTGCGCGGCACGTACGCCTCGGGCTGGTAGTAGTCGTAGTACGAGACGAAGTACTGGACGGCGTTGTTCGGGAAGAACTCCTTGAACTCGCCGTACAGCTGCGCCGCGAGGGTCTTGTTGTGCGCGAGCACGAGTGCCGGCCGGCCCGAGTCGGCGATGACCTGGGCCATCGTCACCGTCTTGCCGGAGCCGGTGACACCCTTCAGCGTCTGCCATTTATCGCCGCGCGCGAGGCCGGCTCCGAGCTCCGCCGCCGCCTGCGGCTGATCGCCGGCGAGCGGCCAGGGCAGGACAAGGTCGTATGCCGCCCGGCCAGAGGGCCGGTCGAGGGGGACCTGAAGGATCTCGCTGGAGCTGCTCATCGGGGCCTCACGTACATTCTAGAACGTGCGTTCGATTCCCAGGAGGCTGGGGGCGGCCACCCCATTGATGCTACCTGCCGGCGATGCGTCCAAGGCTGGATGCAGCGCGGCCAAGAACCGACACGGGCGCGACACATCACACGAATGGGCTATTGCCGAATAACCACCTTGTTCGACTAACGTTCAGACAGCAACTCGAGAGGAGCTTGGAAGGACCGTGGAAGACCGTTCCCGCCGCCGTGCGCGGCTCG
>DATCOR010000236.1:0-5692 GCA_036564585.1 Candidatus Limnocylindria bacterium
GGATGGCCGGGATCGTCGGCCGCCACGACCGGACGTTCGCCCAGCTCGCGGAACGGATGCGCGACATCCTCGGCGTCCCGATCGAGGCGTGGGAGAACGTCCCGAGCTGCCGGCGCGTCGCGATCGCGACCGGCGGTGCCGGCAACACGACCATGCTCGAGGAGGCCCGCCAGCACGGCGCGGACACGTACGTCACCGGCGAGGGCAGCATGTACACGAAGCTCTATGCGCGCGAGCGGGGGATCAACCTCATCTTCGGATCGCACTGGGCGACCGAGACGCTCGGCGTGAAGGCGCTCGCGTCGCAGCTCGAGGAACGGTTCGGGCTTCCGTGGGTGTTCATCGCCGAGCAGGAGGACATCCGCTAGGCCGAACGCCTCTGCGGCGCCAGGGATGCATCTGATCCGGCGCTAGGATGGCCCCGCGGTGGGCCGGGACGTCGGGTCGGCGGACCTTCTGGTGCAAGGCACGACCGCACGACTGGTCGTCCAGACTGCACTCCGGGGTAACGACGTGGGCTCAAGACTTGCCTGAGGACGCGCGAACGCGAGCCATGGCGCTTGACCGCCGCCCCGGCGGCGAGCGCCGACCTCTGCGACGGCTCGCGGGGGAGCCCGGGAGTCTTGAGTCAGGGGGTATCGGACTCGGAGCGCAGCCAGCTCGACACGCGAGGCGACACTCCGCGGGCAGTGCTCCAGGTCGCGAGGCCCACGGTGACTGCGACCGGACCGCCGTCGTGCCGCTCGACGACCTGGACCGCGAACAGCTCACCGAGCGTCTGGGCGAGCGCCGTCACGAGGGCGAGCGTTGCTGACGGTGTCCACAGGATGAGACCGCGCCGCGAGAACCCCGGTGCAGGTCCAACGTCCGACAGCTGGTGCCAGCCGGCACGAAGGAGCAGAGCGCGCAGGCAGAGCGCGATCGGTCGGCCATCCGCATCCGCGTAGTCGAGCGTGAACGTCGTGCCGGGGAACTGTTGCGCGACGACCACGATCGCCGTCGCGTACGGATCGACGAGGTGGACCTCGCCCGTCGTGCCGGTTCGCGCGGCCCACGGCATCAGGGTCGGCGACTGACGGCGCCGGTCATCGGGCTGGGCCGCGGCACTCACCTGCGTGAGCGCAGACGCCCCGACGCTCGCAGCAGCGTTGGGGCGCCTGCGCCAGGCGAAGGGAAGATGAGTTGTCAGATCCGAGCACGCTTCGGAGGAGCGGGGTGTGACGACGCAGGGTTGCGGAGGCGCTCGCCCGGGCGCTCATCGGGTAGTCGGCTGCAAGCGAGTTCTGCAGCGTGAGGTAGCCGATGGAACGCGGACCGTCGGTGATCTCCAATTCCAGGTACGCCGTCGGAGCGAGCGGAACGGTCGCGTGCCGAACGTCCTCGTAGCTGATCGTCACCGGGATCGGCCGGCGGGCCAGCACGATGCTGAACCGCGTCAATCCGCATGACGCGGAGAGCTCCTCGCAGAGCGCGTCGACGACCGCGAGGAGCGGTGAGCAGCGATCGGCCGCCCTCGTCATCGGTGCGCGACCGGGCCGCGGATCCGCAAGATGCTTATCCGGATCGTCGGGATCCAACGATGGCCCCGCCCCGTGGCTGAAGGGCAGAATGCCCACCGGCGCTGGAAGTGGGAGAGGGTCCCGGAGCCGCTCGCGAGGACGTGCGCGGCGCAGCGATATTCGATCGGGGCCAGCCGACGGCGGATCGCGCGGGTCGTCCGGGTCGCCATCGGGATCGACCCTACGGACCGGCGCCCACAAAGTGAATCCGCCCATCGCTGACCCTCCATTTGCAGAGGGTCGGAGCCGCCCTGCTACAGAAGGCCGCGGTCGTGGGCGCGCATCACCGCTTGAAGCCGGGAGTGCGCGTCGAGCTTCCGCAGGATGACCTGGACGTAGGTCCGGACGGTCGAGACCGTGAGCCCGAGCTCCTGCGCGATCGCCCGCGTTGCAAGTCCCGACGCGATGTGTCGCAGGACCTCGAACTCTCGGTCAGTCAGCTGCGCGGTGGCCTTCGCGTCGCGCATACCGCGAGTCCGTTGCTGACGGAGGAGTCGCGCCAGCGTCCCTTCCGACACCAGCATCTCCCCACTTGCCGCATCTCGGATCGCGTCGATCACCTGGCTCGCGGCCTTCGTCTTGAGCAGGTAGCCCGCCGCGCCCGCCTCGAACGCGCGCACCAGGACGTCGTCGCTGTCCTCGGAGGTGAGGACGATCACGGCGGTCTCGGGCAGAAGCTGCTTCAGCTCGGCGATGATCTCGACCCCGGCGCGGTCCGGCAGGTGGTGGTCGAGGAGGATCACACCGGGCCGCGCGGTCTGCGCCTCGCGCAGGCCCGCGGCGGCTGAATGCGCGAGGCCCACCACTTCGAGATCGGACGACGTCGCGATGAGAGCGCGGAGCCCCTCCGCAAGGACCTGATGATCGTCAACGATGAGCACGCGGATCGTCTCAGGCACGGATCGGTGCGATCCCGGCTGGCCGGTCGCCTGGGATCACCGCTGACGGCAGCTCGAGCTCAAAGGTCGACCCCTTGCCGCGTCCGGCACTCGTCGCGCCGACCCGGCCGCCGTGCGCCGTCATGACGAGGTAGGTGAAATACAGGCCGAGTCCGACGCCGGGGATGTGTCGGGTCAACGTGTTGCGGATCCGCCCGTACTTGCGGAACAGACGCCGGACCTCGTCCGGCTCGAGCCCGATCCCGTGGTCCGTGACCCGAACGACGGCCCGGCCGTCGTGCCAGAGCGTTGCTTCGACCTCGACGCTGCCTTCTGAGAATTTGAGGGCGTTGCTCAGGACGTTGAGCGCTGCGCTGCGGATCTTGTCGCGGTCGGCGTAGACCGGGATCGGGCGATCGGGGAGGGTGAGCTGGACTCGCGGCTCGTTGGCGCACAGCCCGGTCAGGACCGCCCGGAGGTCGAACGTCGAGGGGCCGAGGTGGTCGCTGCCGCCCTCGAGCTGCGCGACCGCGAGCAGATCTTCGGCCAGGCCGGTGAGACCGTGGGCCTGCTCCAGCAGCTGGCCGACGGTGCGACGCTCATCCGCCCCGAGTGCCGGCGCTCGCGCGAGACCGGCGGCCAGGATCTCGATCGCCGAGACCGGCGCGCGGAGCTCGTGGGCGACCAACGACAGGAACTCGTCGCGTTGCACGAGGAGGCCGCGGAGATCCTCCTGGTGCCGGCGGATGAGGTCAACGAGGTACGCAAGGGCTACCAGGATCAGGAGCCGCGTCCCCCGGTTCCAGATGCCAGCGGGAAGGCTGGCGATCCGGACCGCTGACTCGGCGTACCCCCAGGTGAGTCCGGTAAGGATCGCGACGCCGATGCCGAAGTTTCGTCCGATGTACCAGGCCGCCGCCACGGTCGGGAGGACGTAGAACATCGAGAAGCTGTACTCGAGGCCGCTCGAGAGATCGATCAGCCCGATCGCTGGGACAACGAGCACCAGGCTCGTCGCGACGATCGTCTTGAGTCGCGTGTTCACATCCCGATACTGCCACCTTCGCGGAGCCGCACCGTGAGACCACTCGACGTTGTATTCGGGCAGTCAGCTTGGATGTTCGGGGGAGTGAGGATCACTGCCGAGCGGCTCGGCATCATGCAGTCGAGGAAACAGCGGTCGTGAAGCCCTCCTCGCCGAGCATGAAGAACGTCCCGAGGAGCGCCGCGAGCGGAATGGCCGCGATCACGATCCACGCCGCGCTAAAGCCGATGCGCTCGATGGCGAGGCCCATGAGCGGCGCGCCGAGGACCGCCCCGAAGGTGCCGCCGGCCGCGGTGAGAGACTGCGCCGCGCCGGGTGCCCGCGGGAGCGACGCAGCCGCGGTGTTGAACACGGCGGCATACGGGAGCGAGACCCCGACCCCGACTGCGATGCCGCCGAGCAGCGCGACGGGCAGCGGCCGTCCCGGCCACGCGAGCAGCGCAAGGCCGGCCAGGTTGAGCACCTGCGAGACGCGCATGAGCGCGACCGTCGTGATCTTCCGGCGAGCAACGAGCCATCCGCCCAGCGGCCGCATGAACAATCCAGCGATCAGCAGGAACGCGCCGAGCGCGCCGGCCACGACGAGCGACGTTCCGAACTCGCGGAGGATGTACACGCTGATCCAGGATCCCGTCGCGAGCGCGAGGCCGAACCCGGCGCCGTGCTGCACGAAGCACCACCACGAGTTGCCGTCACGCAGCGCGTCGGTGATGCTGCCGGGCGCGACCGCGCGGGGCACCGTCGGCGCGCTCCATGCGTACACGACGAACACCGCGAGGAGCAGCGTGCTCGACGCGGCGAACGCGCCGCGCCATCCACCGAACGCGAGTGCGAGCGGCGGCATCAGCTGCAGCCCGAGCGCGCTGCCCAGGGGGTAGCCGGCGCCATAGAGGCCCTGCCCGAAGTGCGAGCGCGCGCCTGCGTACAGGCCGGCGATGTACCGCACGCCGCCGACGAACGCCATCCCGCTCCCGATCCCGCCGACGGCCTTCGCGACGAGCAGCGTCTCGTACGTCGGCCCGACCGCGAAGAGGAGGTTCGAGGCGAGTGCGAAGCCGACGCCGAAGACGTTCATGCGCTTGGCGCCGATGCGGTCGGCGAGCGTCGCGGTCGCGAGCATCGTCGCCACCGCGCTGATGAAGAGCGCCGTTGGCAGGAAGCCGGCCTGCACGTCGCTGATGCCGAGATCGGCCTTCAGCAACGGGACGAGCGCGGCTTGATCCGTGTACGTCAGGCCGACGGCGATCGCGGTCAGCGCCGCGAGGAGGACGCCGCCGGTCCGGTCGGTCAGGGCAGGCGGTCGTAGCCGGGGAGGGTGAGGAACTCGACGAACCGATCGGCGAGCGCCACCTCTTCGAAGAGCGCGAGCGCGTCGCCGAAGCGGCGGCCGGGACCGTCGAGGCGCGCGACCTCGTCGCGGCCGATCGCGCGGATGGCGTCCTTCGTGATCGCCGTGCCCGCTGCCGTCTTGGCCCCGTGGTGGACCCATTGCCACACCTGCGAGCGCGAGATCTCCGCCGTCGCGGCGTCCTCCATGAGGTTGTAGATCGCGGCGGCGCCGACCCCGCGGAGCCAGGACTCGAGGTACTGGATCCCGACGCTCACGTTGCTCCGGACCCCGGCGTCGGTGATCGTGCCGCCGGGCACCCCCACAGCGCGGAGCTGCGCCTCGGTCACGTGGACGTCGTCGCGCGTGCGATCGAGCTGGTTCGGCTTGGCGCCGAGGACGCGGTCGAACTCCGCCATCGCGACCGGCACGAGGTCAGGGTGTGCGACCCACGTGCCGTCGAAGCCGTCAGTCGCCTCGCGGACCTTGTCCTCGCGCACCTTCGCGAGCGCGATCTCGTTCGCCTGCGGATCTTTGCGCGTCGGGATGAACGCGGCCATCCCGCCGAGGGCGAACGCACCGCGCGCGTGACACGTGCGCACGAGGAGCTCGGTGTAGGCGCGCATGAACGGCACGGTCATCGTGACCTGAGCCCGATCCGGGAGCAGGAAGTCGGACCGGTGGTTGAACTTCTTGATCACGCTGAAGATGAAGTCCCATCGGCCCGCGTTCAGGCCACCGGAGTGGTCGCGGAGCTCGTAGAGGATCTCGTCCATCTCGAACGCCGCGGGGAAGGTCTCGACGAGCACGGTCGCCTTGATCGTGCCCATCGGGATCCCGAGCTTCTCCTGCGCGCGCACGAAGATGTCGTTCCAGAGGCGGG
>DATCOR010000262.1:0-3280 GCA_036564585.1 Candidatus Limnocylindria bacterium
TTCGCGAGCCGGCGCGCGAGGTTGACCGCCTGTCCGACGGCGTCCCCGCGACGGAGCGCGTCCTTGACGTTGCCGTCGACGGCGATCGTGACCGTCCCGAGGGGCGGGAGCCGGCGGTCCTCGGGCTTGCTGCGGTGCGCCTCGGGCCGCCACATCGCGAAGTGCGCGCCCTCGACCGCGGCCTGGGTCGCCCGCTGCTCGCCGATGGTCGTGGGGTCCGCGTAGATGGTGGCGGCCTTCGCGTCCGTTCGCCAGAGCGACTTGATGCCGGCGCTCGCGATGTTCCGCGCGCGCTCGGCGTCGTACTCCGCGCGCTTGCCCGCACCGACCACGACGACGCGGCCGTCCTTGTCGCCGCCGACGTGCGTGAACACGTTGTAGAGGCTCGTTGCGCCGCGCTCTCCGGCGAGCCGCTCGACGATGGCGCGCTTGCCGCGGGCCAGCGACTTCGGGGTCTGCTTGTCGTCGAACAACGGGACGATCGAGACCTCGGCCGCGGATGCCTCAGCGGGACGGACGGCGCGGAACTTCATTCCCTCTCCCCTTTGCGCGCGGGCACGCGATGGATCGCGTGGCGGAGCTGCTGCCGGCTGGTTGCCGGATCGTTGATCAGGACGCGATCGTCGCCCACGCGCCGAGTGAGGCCGTGGTCGTCGAGGAATTGTAGCAACGGAAGGACGTGCTTCCGGCTCGATCCGGTGAGGTCGCGGGCCGTCGCGACGGTGATCGGACCGCTCGCGAGCGCGTCGATGATCGCGTCACCGAATCGAAGTACCGCATCGGGCAGGAACACGCCATCGGTGCCGACACGGACGACGTCGCCGCGCTCGGCCAGTGCCATGAGAAGCTCGAGATCGATCCCGTGTTCACGGTCGAGCGTCGCGACGCTGGGCGGCTGGAGCGGCTCGCGCCCGAGGGCCGCTCGGGCTTCCGCCCACCGCGTCTCCTGCGCGGAGGTGAGCGTCGGCCGGTGCGCGGGCAGCGCGAGCGCGCTGCCCCGTTCGGCGATGCGGCCGTCGGCGACGAGACGCGCGACGAGCGCTGCGTAGCGCTTCGGCGCGAGGTCGAGCGCGCTTCGCACCTCCTCGCGCGACGCGCCGGCCCGCAGCGGCGCCCGACGATGGGTCATCGCGACCGTCCGCTCCACCCGCGTGGCCAGAGCCTCGAATACATCGCGCGACACCGCGGCGTCCGCGAGGGCGACGGCCTGACCGCTCGCGACGAGCGTGGCGTACGCCGTGTCGCGCGCAGCCGCGTCGAGACCGCTCCGCTCACCAGCCTCGGCCAGCGTACGCGGCGCGTCGAACGACGCGAGCAGCCGGTCCGCAGCGGAGGGCGCGCTCCGACGTTCGAGCGCTGCGGCCGCGTCCGCCCGTGTCCGCGAGCGCTCGCCGCTCGTGTCAGCCACCGAGCCCCCGCCGAGCGTCTCCGAGGGTGAGGGTCGCCGGACGACGAGCCGATCCCCGACCGCGACGGCGATCGGCGCTGCGAGCCGGAGCTGCACCCAGCCGCTGCCGCCGGGCGCGATCGCCCGGGCTTCGAGCACCGCGGTGCGCGCGATGGTCTCAGCCGTTCCGACGTGGACACGGACGGCATCGTCATGCTCGAGCGGACCGCTCGCGTCCGCTAGCAGCGCGAGCCGCACGCCGATCGCGCTCGTTGGCGCGAGCGTCCCCGGATGCGCGAGCACCATGCCGCGATCGATCGCCTCCTTCTCGATGCCGGTGAGGTTCGCGGCGACCCGAGAACCCGGCTGGGCGACCTCGATCGGCCGGCGGTGGGTCTGGAGGCCCCTGATCCGGCCACGCAGGCCACCCGGGACGAGCTCGACCTCGTCGCCGACGCGGAGTACGCCGTCGACCAGCGTGCCGGTGACCACCGTGCCGAACCCGGTCATCGTGAACGCGCGATCGATGGGCAGGCGCGGCCGCCCGAGGTCGCGCCGCGGGGGCGCCGCCCCGAGGACCGTCTCGAGCGCCGCGAGCAGCTCGTCGAGCCCCCTCCGAGTCGTCGCTGAGACCTCGACGATCGGCGCATCGGCGAGCGGCGTCCGCGCGAGCCCGGCGCGGACCTCGGCTCGGACGAGCGCGGCCCACTCGTCATCCACGAGATCGCGCTTGGCGAGGGCGACGACCCCCCGGTCGATGCCGAGCAGCTCGAGGATCGCCAGATGCTCGCGCGTCTGCGGCATCACGCCTTCGTCCGCGGCGACGACGAGCATCACCGCGTCGATGCCGCCGACGCCGGCGAGCATGTTCCGGATGAAGTCCTGATGGCCGGGCACGTCGACGATGCCGACGTCCGCGCCGCCCGGCAGCGTGAGCCACGCGAACCCGAGGTCGATCGTCATGCCGCGCTCGCGCTCTTCGCGTAGCCGGTCGGGATCGATCCCGGTGAGGGCGCGAATGAGCGTCGACTTGCCGTGATCGACATGACCCGCTGTGCCGACGACGCGGATCGGCGCGTCGCCGCTCATTGGATGCCGGGAGTCGGTCCGCAGGTCGCGAACAGCGCGGGCACGATCACGAACGCGAGGACCACCAGGCCGCCGACCCAGAGGCCGAGCACGATCGACGTCGCCCGGAGCGGGAGCGGCTGGCGATCGTCTACTTGCCGCGGATCGCGACGCATTCGATCTCCACGCGCAGACCCTTTGGCAGCGCGGACACGCCGACCGTCGCGCGCGCCGGACGATGGTCGCCGAAGCGCGCGGCGTAGACCTCGTTCATCGCCGCGAAGTCGTTGAAGTCGGTGAGGTACACCGTCGTCTTCACGACGTGCCGCAGGTCGGAGCCCGCCGCGGCGAGCACGGCGGTCAGGTTCTCGAGGACCCGCTCCGTCTGCGCCCGCACGTCGCCGGCCACGCTCTCCCCGCTCGCGGGATCGAGCGCGACCTGGCCGGCGCAGAAGATCAGCTCTCCGGCCGCGACCGCCTGGCTGTATGGGCCGATCGCCTTCGGCGCTCCGTCCGTCGCGATCGTGCGTATTTCCACCGGACCCTCCCCTACTTTTGCACGGTCGCGAGTGCGCCCGTCACAGCATGCACGAGTGCATCATCGTGCTCCGGCAACACGCTCCGCAGATCGAGCACGACGCGGTCGTCGATGATCCGCGCGATCACTGGCGGATCCGCGTGCCGGAGCGCCCCCACGGCGCGCGCCGCGGACGCGGCGGCTAGCGCGACGCCGCGCGAGAGTTGGGTCTCCTCGGGGAGCGACCCGCCGCCGACGGTCGAGGTCGTCTCGATGACCGCGGCCGGGATGCCGGCCGCCTCCAGGCG
>DATCOR010000276.1:0-5334 GCA_036564585.1 Candidatus Limnocylindria bacterium
CCATGAACACCATCGTGTACACGCTCATGACCCGGCCGCGGAGATGATCGGGCGAGCGCGTCTGCAGGAGGCCGTTCGCCATCCCGAGGAACACCATGGTCGAGAACCCGAGGAGGACGAGGAACGGGAGCGACACGACGAGCGAGCGCTGGAGCGTGAAGCCGACGAGGAACACGCCGAACGCGACGGCCGAGCCGATGAGCACCGCGCCTCGCCGGCGCAGTCCCCCGAGCGCCGACGTCGCGAGCGCGCCGCCGAGGGCGCCGACGCCCGAGGCCGCGAGCATCCACGAGAGCTCGACCGCGCCCACCTGGAGGACCTCGTGCGCCACGGCAGGAAGCAGCTGGATGTACGGGCGAGCGAACAGCGCTGTGGCGGCGGCGAGGATGACGATCCACCGGACGACGACGTCCTGGCGGATGTAGGCGAGGCCCTCGCGGATCGAGTCGAGCATCGAGACCTCGCCGCTCTTCCCGATGATCGGGACCGGCCGCATGCGCAGCAGCGCGACGACGACCGCGAGGTACGAGATCGCGTTGATGTAGAAGAGCAGGCCCGCGCCGAACGTCGGCCGGTCCGCGAACGGCGCGTAGATCAGACCGCCGATGACCGGCCCAATGATCTGCGGGCCGTTGAACGCGGCGGAGTTGAGCCCGATCGCGCTCATGAGGTCGCGCTCGGGTACGAGGCGCGGGACCATCGACTGCCTGGTCGGCGCGTCGAACGCGAAGATCGTCGAGTTCAGCGCGCCGAGCAGGAGGATCTCGACGATGTTGATCCGATCGGTGATCGCGAGCGTCGCGAGGATCGCCGCAGTCACGGCCGCCGAGGATTGCGTGACGAGCAGGAGCCGCCGCCGGTCGGTGCGGTCGGCGAGCGCGCCGCCGAACAGGCCGAGCGTCAGGCCCGGGATCGCGCGGGCGAGGCCGACGAGGCCGAGATACAGCGGGGCGAGCTGCGGGACGCCGTCGCGCACCGCGAGGAGCACGACGAGGTAGCCCTGCCCGAACATCTGCATCCACGTCCCGACGTTCGAGACGAGCAGGCCGAACCAGAACAGCCGGAAGTCGCGGTAGCGCAGCGCGGCGATGGCCGACGTGCGCCCGGGCTCGACGTCCGCGGCGAGGTCGGTCGCAGGCCCCTCGAGCTCCTCGGCGAGGTCGTCTCGCTCCCGGTCCACGCTCACTGCGAGAGTGCATGGGAGTCGAACCCACCACGGAACGTGCAACGCCCCGTCAACGGTTTTGAAGACCGCGGCCTGCACCGGCAGACGCGCACTCTCATCGGCATTCGCTGCGGAAACTCTAGCCGTCTCAACGATCGCACACCGCCATGACGGCTAGGCTGCGGCGGTGACCGAGGGCGACCTCAAGTTCGAGCTCGAGCGCGCGATCACCGAGAACGAGCTCGTCCTGCACTACCAACCGCGCGTGCTCGTGAGCACCCTCGAGCTGCGCGGTGTCGAGGCGCTGGTCCGCTGGCGCCACCCCGTGCGCGGCATCGTCCCGCCGGCGGAATTCGTCGCGGCCGCCGAGCGCAGCGGCCTGGTGCACGACCTCGATGCGTGGGTCATCCGCGAGGCCCTGCTGCAGGCGGCGGTGTGGCGCCGCGATGGCCTGCGCATCGGCATGAGCGTGAACGTCACGCCATCGCTGCTCGGGGACGAGAGCTTCCTGCGGCTCATCGAGCGGACCCTCAACATCCAGGGTGACCCGACGACACTCACCTTCGAGGTCGCTGCGGCCGCGCTCGTGGGCACGGATCCGCCGCTGGCCGGGCTCGCGCGACTCCGTGAGCGCGGCGTGCGGCTCGCGCTCGACAACGTCACCACCGCGCCCCTGCTCGACGCGGGCGCGTTCATCACGTGGACCTACGTGAAGCTCGGCCGATCGCTCGTCACGGGCATGGCCCGCGACGACGCGGCGGGCGCGCTGGTACGTGCGCTCGTCGCCCGCGCGACGGAGCTCGGTTCACGGATCGTCGCGGTCGGCGTCGAGGACGACGCGGGTGTCGCGTTGCTACGGGAGACCGACGCGTATCTGGCCCAGGGCTACCGCTTCGCGCCGCCGCTCGGCGTGAAGGAGCTCGCGACCTGGTCCATCGGGCGTGAGCGGCGGGCCTAGACCGCCTCGAGCATCGGCTCCGCGAACTGGCTCTCGTACAGATCGGCGTAGAACCCGCGGCGCGCGAGCAGCTCGTCGTGCGTGCCCTGCTCGACGATCCGTCCGTGATCCATGACGAGGATCACGTCGGCGTCATGGATGGTGGACAGCCGGTGCGCGATCACGAAGCTCGTCCGGCCGGCCATCAAGGTCGTCATCGCACGCTGGATCAGCATCTCGGTCCGCGTGTCGACGGAGCTCGTGGCCTCGTCGAGGATCAGGATCGGTGGGTCGGCGAGGAACGCCCGGGCGATGGTGAGCAGCTGCCGCTCACCCTGCGACACATTCGTCGCCTCGTCCCCGAGCGTCGTCTCGTAGCCATCCGGCAGCGTTCGGACGAAGTGGTCGACCTGCGCCGCGCGCGCCGCCTCGAGGATCTGCTCGTCCGTCGCGTGATCGGCGCCGTAGGCGATGTTGTCGTGGATCGTGCCGTTGAACAGCCAGGCATCCTGGAGGACCATGCCGAACGTCCGGCGGAGATCGTCCCGCTCCAGATCGCGGATGTCGATCCCGTCGACGGTGATCCGTCCCGCGTCGATCTCGTAGAAGCGCATCAACAGGTTCACGAGCGTGGTCTTGCCGGCGCCGGTCGGCCCGACGATCGCGATCGTCTGGCCCGGCTCGACGCTCAAGTTCATGTCCTCGATGAGCGGCGTCTCCGGCTTGTAGCGGAACGAGACGTCCTCGAACGCGACCCGTCCGGCCGCCTGGCCGAGCCGCCGCGGCGTCGCCGTGTCAGGCCGCTCCTCGGGCTCGTCCAGCAGCTCGAACACGCGCTCGGCCGAGGCGATCGCCGACTGCATGACGTTGCTGATGCTGGCCGTCTGGATGAGCGGCATCGTGAATTGCCGCGAGTACTGGATGAAGGCGAGCACGTCGCCGAGCGACATCGTGCCGGTCGCGACGCGGAGCCCGCCGATGACGGCGATCGCGACGTAGTTGAGGTTCGCGATGAACTGCATCGCCGGCTGGATGAGGCCGGAGATGAACTGCGCGCTGAAGCTCGCCTCGTACAGGCGGCCGTTGTGCGCGTCGAACGTGTCGATCGCATCCTGCTGGCGGCCGAACACCTTCACGATGCTGTGACCGGTGTGCATCTCCTCGATGTGGCCATTCAGGAGGCCGGTGTGCTTCCACTGCGCGGCGAACTGCTTCTGCGAGCGCTTGGCGATCATGACGGTAGCGCCGAGCGAGAGCGGCACCGCGAGGAGCGAGATGCCCGCGAGGAGCGGGCTGATCGTGAACATCATGATCAGGACCCCGAGCACCGTGAGCACCGAGATCATGAGCTGGGTGAGGCTCTGCTGGAGCGTCTGGGCGATGTTGTCGATGTCGTTGGTGACGCGACTGAGGATGTCTCCCCGCGACTGCCCGTCGAAGTACGACAGCGGCAGGCGGCCGAGCTTCTCATCGGCGTCCCGCCGCAGGCGGTACACGGTGCGCTGGGTGACGCCGGCCATGAGATACGACTGCCCCCAGGCGAACAGCGCGCTCAGCAGGTACAAGCCCGTCAGCAGCATGACCGCCGCGCCCAGCGCGCCGAAGTCGACGCCCTGGCCGGGCACGACGTTCGTGCTCGCGAGCATGTCGGCGACCTGATCCTGCCCGCGCGCACGCAGCCCCGCGACAGCCTGCTCCTTCGTGACGCCGGCCGGGATCTGCTTTCCGAGGACGCCGTCGAAGAGGATATTCGTCGCGTTGCCCAGCAGCTTCGGGCCGATGACAGCGAACACGACGCTCACCACGCCGAGCACGAGCACCAGCCCGATGAGCCGGCCCTCGGGACGGAGGGTGCGGAGGAGCCGCGCGAGCGATGCCCTGAAGTTCTTGGGCTTCGTCGCCGCGTTCATCGCGAAGCCCATCATCATTCCGGGCCCGCCGCCCGGCCGTCCCGGACCACCCGCTCTCATGCCGCCACCTCGGAGCCGGCGAGCTGCGACTCGACGATCTCGCGATACGTCGCGCACGTCACCATCAGCTCGGGGTGCGTGCCGATACCGACGATGCGTCCGGCATCGAGCACGACGATCCGGTCGGCCTGCATGATCGTCGCGACCCGCTGGGCCACGACGAGCACCGTGGCGTTCGCGACCTCGCGACGGAGCGCGGCCCGCAGCTTCGCGTCGGTCTTCACGTCGAGCGCCGAGAAGCTGTCGTCGAAGATGTACACCTCGGGCTGCTTCACGAGAGCGCGCGCGATGGCGAGCCGCTGGCGCTGCCCACCGGAGACGTTCGTGCCGCCCTGGCTGATCTCCGCATCGAGGCCGCCCGGCATGTTGCGCACGAAGTCCGCCTGCGCGATCCCGAGGGCGCGCCAGAGCTCCTCGTCCGACGCGCTCTGGCGGCCGAACCGCACGTTGCTCGCGACGCTGCCGGTGAACAGCAGCGCGCGCTGCGCGACCACGCCGATGCGCGACCACAGATCGTCGCGGCGGAGCTGCCGTACGTCCACGCCATCGATCAGGACGGCGCCGCGGCTCACGTCGTAGAACCGGGTCAGCAGGTTCACGAGGGTCGACTTGCCGCTGCCGGTGCTGCCGACGATCGCGGTGGTCTCGCCGGGCCGCGCGCTGAACGAGATGCCGCGCAGGACGGGCTCCTCGGCGCCGGGGTAGCGGAACTCCACGTCGCGGAACTCGATGACCCCCTGCCCCCGAGGCGGTGCGACCGGGACCTCGGGATCGCTGACCGACGGCTCCGCCTGGAGGACCTCCTGGACGCGTCCGGCGGAGACCGCGGCTCGCGGGACCATGACGAACATGACCGTGCCCATCATCACGCCGAAGAGGATCTGGATGATGTACTGCAGGAACGCGGTGAAGTTGCCGATCGGCATCGCGCCGCTGTCGACGCGGATCGCCCCGAACCACAGCGCGGCCACCGTCGAGAGGTTCATGATCACGGTGAGCGCCGGCATCATCAGCGAGAACAGGCGGTTCACGCGGAGCGCGGTCGCCGTGAGGTCCCGATTCGCCTCGTCGAAGCGGCGCTCCTCTTGCCTCGTCCGGACGAATGCGCGGACGACCCGCACGCCTGACAGCGCCTCGCGCACCACCAGGTTGATGCGATCGATCTTGAGCTGCATCGCCTGGAACTGGGGGATCGCCCGCGTGATGATCAGGCCGATCACGAGGCCCATGAGCGGGATGATCACGAGCAGCATGCCGCTGAG
>DATCOR010000291.1:0-1927 GCA_036564585.1 Candidatus Limnocylindria bacterium
GATCGCGTCGGTGGCGAGGGGCCGGGCGAGGAAGAACAGCGCGAGCGCGGCGGCGACCACGACAAGCGCGAACACCAGCGGGCCGGCGCTCGAGCGCTTGCGCGGGGGGCGCGCCCGGCCGCGAGCGGGCGCGGCGCGCACCGGACCGCGGTAGATCGGCGGCGTCTGGCTCACCGCTTCGTGCTCAGAAAGTCCTCGAGCAGCACGCGCGCCGCACCGGCGTCGGGATCTTCGGCGCCACGCCCGAGGGCCTCGACCGTCGTATTGCGCTCGTCGTACAGCTCCACGGGGATGCCCGTGACCGCGAGCTCCGCGGCGAAGCGGCGCACGCGCTCTGCCTGCCGCCCGACCTCGCCACGCAGCGTCAACGGCAGACCGACCACGAAGCCACCAACCTTCTCGCTGCGCGCGACCTCGGCGATCCGCTCGATGTCCGCATCGAGGCGTCGCGATCGGCGAAGGGTCGGCAACGCGCGACTCTGGCCGAACGCGTCATCCCCGACCGCGAGACCGATCCGGCGGTCGCCGACGTCGAGCGCAAGATAGCGCACGTCAGTTGACCGCGATCCGCGCGTCGAGCAGTGGCATCCGCGGCCACCAGTCTGGCGAGATCCGCAGGTCCGTCACTCGCAGGCCCTGCGCCGTCAGCAGCTCCTGGACCTCGGCCCGGGTGCGTCCCGCGAGCGCGCCTCGGATCCGCGCGGAGTCGAGCTGGGACGATTGCGTCCCGGATGCGGTGATCTTCCAGGTCACGCCGTTGTCGGCGACGGTCGCGACGGCGTTGAACTGCGCGGTCCGTTCATCGAGCACGTTGCCGGAGGAGGCCTGGGTCCGGTACCGCTCGAGGGCCGCCTTCGTCGGCTGGTCGCCGGCAACGGCGAACCCCTGCACGGTCGCAGTCACCGGGACCTCGAACGTCGCGACCTCTTTGCCGACGACGTCGCTCAGGCCACCCTGCGAGGTGAGCGAAGGCGTGCCGACCCACACGACCGCGTCGCCAGCCAGCTGCGACTTCCACCGGAGCTTCTGGCTGTTCGCCTCATCGGCAAGCGCGCGGTCCACGTTCCCCTTCACGGTCGCGACGGTATAGTCCTCGGCCATCACGATCGGGATCTTCTTCGTGTCGCCGCCGGTCGTCGCGGCGGGGTTCGTGACCTGGTAGCGGGCGTTGTTGCTGATGGCGATCCGGTTCGCGGCCACGTTGCCGGCGACGCCGCCGGCGACGGCCTCCACCGCCACGTCCGCGGTGCCCGGGATCACGGTCACGAACACGATGACGCTGCGCGGCAGGGTCTTCGTCTCGGTGGTCGCGAATTGGACCCGGTCGCTGCCGGTGGTCGTCTGGACGAGCGTGCCCTTCGGAATGGTCAGGTCGTCGGTCGTTTGATTGGTGAAATGCACCGAGCCGGTCGCCTTGATCTCTTGGTTCCGCGATCCCGTGGCCGTGCCAGTCACCTTCGTCGTGATCGTCGCCGACAACGGCTGCGCCGGCACCTCTCCGCCCGGGCCGGCGCGGATCGTGAACGTCGCGCCGGGCATCGGGATCGACGACGGCGACACGCTCACCGCGGCCGAGGGGAGTACCACGATCAACAGCAGCAGGACGGCGCCGAGGACGCTCGCGGCGATCGCGACCGCGCGTGCCGGCGAACCGAGCGATGGAGCGGGACGCCGGGCGGCGACGCTCGCGAGCGCCGCGCGGCGCGGCGCGCCGAGCTTCTCGGTCGGATCGAGCTCTTCGCGCTCGAGCGACCCGAGCGACGCGTACGCGGGGACGTGGACGGACGCGGCGATCGACCGCGCCCGCGGATCGCTCGACACGAGCGAGATGCGCCGCTGGCCGGCGAGTGTGCGCGCGACCTCGAGGAATACTGCGTTCCGCGCGAACGGCGCCCCCGCGGGGACGACGAACACCACCGGCGCATCG
>DATCOR010000306.1:0-12836 GCA_036564585.1 Candidatus Limnocylindria bacterium
GCATCGTGCTGTGGACGCGGACAGCCGCAGGGCGCACATGCGTCGCGAATGCCGACACGAACGTCACCGCGCGACCGTGGTCCGGTGCCGCACCGACGGTCCGGCGGCTTGCCGCGTACCGAGAATCAGGTGTGTCTTGGCGGAGGCCGGCGCCCGCCTAAGCAGGCACGGCGAACCGATACCGAACGGTCATGGCCACACTCAGGTGGTCAACTGACACTCTGCCGCAGCGGGGCATGGGGGAATCGGTGGACGCTAGGACCGCGGGTCCGGCTGGGCTCGCGCAGGATCTCCTTGATTCGATCTTCAGGGTCGCGACGGAGCTCGTCCGCGGGTCGCGGGCGTCGCTGCTCGTGCGCGATGACGCCACGACCGATTTCGTCATCGCGCACGCGGTCGGGATGACGGACGAGGTGAAGAGGCAGGTCCGCGTCCGCCAGGGCGAGGGCGTCGTCGGCTCGGTGGCTCTGTCCAAGCGCTCGCTCCTCGTCCGTGCCAACGACGCGGTCGGTCCGCGCAGCGGCGATCCAGGCCGCTACCGCACGACCACCTTCATGTCCGTGCCGATCCTCGTCGACGACGTATCGCTCGGCGTGTTGAACGTGGCTGATCCGGTCGATGGGCGCTCGTTCGGCGAAAAAGACCTCCTCACCCTCGAGCTCCTTGCGAGCCACATCGGCGCCGTGCTGCTGCAGCGCGAGCAGGGCGAGGCGATGCAGAAGCTCGCCGAGACAGACTCGGTCACCTGGCTGTTCAACCGCCGCCACTTCGACCGCCGGCTCGAGGCCGAGCTCAACCGGGCGCTGCGCGCGGAGAGCCTGCTCTCGCTGCTCATGATCGACGTCGACCACTTCAAGTCCATCAACGACCGCTTCGGTCACCGCACCGGCGACGCGGTGCTGCGCGCGGTCGCGACGGGGCTCAAACAGGCCGTGCGGCTCTACGACGTTCCGACGCGGTACGGCGGCGACGAGTTCGCGGTCATCCTGCCGGAGGCCGACAGCGACGTCGCGTCGCGTGTCGCGCGCCGGGTGCTCGAGAAGACCGGGCAGCAGCCGCTGCCGCCGGACCTCGCCGCGGCGGGCAGCCCGATCGGGCTCTCGATCGGCATCGCGACGTACCCGCGCCCTTCGGGCGATAGCTCCGCGCTCATCGAGTTCTCGGACATCGCGATGTACCGGGCCAAGGAAGCCGGAGGCGGCGTCCGCGTCTGGGAGCACAGCTTCGCCGAGGGCCCGCGTGGCTCGCTGCGGCCGCGCGGTGGGACCCCGGCGCCCGCGCCGTTCCTCGCCGAACCCGCGCGGCTCGCGACACCGAGCCTGCAGGCGCTCCTGTCGCCATCGCTCGCGGCCGAATGGAACGCGGTGGTCGTCGGCCGCGACGGTCAGGTGCTCACGATCGCGCTCCCGACGCCGAACAACGCCGCGGTCGATTCGATCTCGAAGGCATCCGGCTTCGCGGTCTACCCCGTGTACAGCAACTCCGTGGACCTCGAGGCAACGCGCCGGAGACTGACCGAGGCCGGCTAGCGCGCTTTCGCTTCCTCGCGCTGCACGCCGCCGTCGGCGCCCTTGAAGAGGTACCCGACGCCTGGCACCGTCTGGATCACGTCGCGGGTGCGCCCATCCGCGCCAAGCTTGCGGCGCAGCCGGCTCACGTTCAGCTTCACGAGATCGCCGCCGACGTCGGCGTCGTAGCCCCACACGCCTTCGAGGATCTCCTCCTGCGTGAGGACGCGGCCCGGATTCGCCATGAAGTGCCGCAGCAGCTTGAACTCGGTGGGCGAAAGGTGCACCGGCACCTCGGCGGTCCGCACCTCGTGGGTCGCCTCGTCGAGAACGATGTCGCCGGTCTTGTACACGGACGGCGCCGGCCGGCCGCGCGCGTGGACGGACCGTCGCAGGATCGCCTTCACCCGCGCGACGAGCTCCTTCGGCCGGAACGGCTTCGTGATGTAGTCGTCGGCGCCAAGCTGCAGCCCACGCAGGATGTCGGACTCGTCCTGGCGCGCCGAGAGCAGCAGCACCGCGACGTGCTCGTCGACGTGACGGATGCGCTCCAGGACGACGAAGCCCGCAAGCTTGGGCAGATTGATGTCGAGCACGACGAGGTCGGGATGCTCGCGGTTCAGCGTCTCGAGCGCGGCCTCACCGTCGTAGGCCCGCACGACCTCGTACCCCTCGCGCCGCAGCGCGTAATCAAGCAGCTCCACCAGATCGCGGTCGTCGTCGACGACCAGCAACTTCACGCTGATCCAGCCTCCTGCGCGAGCTCGCGTGCCTTCGGGAGGGTGAAGTGTACCGACGTGCCGCGGTCGGGCGCACTGTCGACGCCGATCTCGCCGCCCTGCGCCTGCACGATGGCCCGGCAGATGGTGAGCCCCAGGCCGAGGCCGCCCATCTCCCCGCGGACATTGCGCGATCGGAAGAACCGCTGGAAGAGACGGGCGAGCTCGTCGGGTGGGATGGCCGGCCCGTCGTTGTGGATCGTGACCTTCACGAAGCCGGCGCTCGAGTCGGCGCGCAGCGTGATCTCCGATCGCTCGGTCCCGTACTTGCCGGCGTTGCCGAGGAGATTCGCGAGCACCTGGCCGGTGCGGCGCGGGTCGCAGACGACGCGATCGGCCCCGCGCCCCAGGTGCGTCACGAGCTGCTGGCCCTTCGAGTCGAAGATCGAGCGCACGAACAGCAGGCTGTCCTCGAGCACGTCCCGGAGGCTCGAGGGCACCGCGCGCACCTCGAACGTGCCGGCCTCGATGCTGCCGGCGTCGAGCAGGTTCTCGACGAGGTGCTCGAGCCGCAGGGCGCTCCGGCGCAGCGTGCCCACCATCGCGCGCAGCTCTTCGCGCGGCATCGAGATCGCGTCCTGGTGGACCAGATCGAGCGACGCCGTGAGGGCCGAGATCGGCGTCCGCAGCTCGTGGGCGACATCCAGGAGGAACTCCTCCTTCAGCCGGAGGAGCTCCGCACTCGCGGTGACGTCGCGGACCGTGTGGATCGTCGCGCGGGGCGACGAGCCCGCGAGCGGCGTCGAGACGATCTCCAGCACGCCCATCCGCTCCTCGCGGGGGAACCAGGCCCGCCGGATGGCCTGGCCCTCGGGGTTCTGCACGGTGATGGCGCCGGAGACGAGGAGCAGGTCCTCGAACGGCCGGTCGATGAGCTTGTCCTCGCCGAGGAGGCGGAACGCCGCGGGATTCGCGGACAGCACCTTGCCGCTGCCGTCGGTGATGAGGATGCCGTCGGTGAGCGCGACGAACGCGTCCTCGAAGGCGACCCCCGTGATCGAGTCCGAGGCTCGCCGGCCCGTCGTCCGGCGTTCTTCGGTCGTCATCCAGCGTCAGTATCGGGCTCGGCGCCCGCGATGGTCCGCACGGTCTCCAGCGTGTCGATCTCGCTGACCGGCTTGTCGGGCCGTAGCCGGACGATCCGCGGGAATCGGAGCGCGAACCCGGAGGCGTGCCGCGCGCTGCGCTGCGCCTGGTCGAATGCCACTTCGATCACCGTGTCGGGCTCGACGAGCCGTACACGGCCGAAGTCCTTCAGCGTCCGGGCCTTGAAGTACTCGGTCATCTCGGCGATCTCCTTGTCGGTCAGGCCGGAGTACGCCTTCCCGACGTTCAGGAAGCGGTCGCCGTCACGGACCGCGAACGTGTAATCGGAGAGGACGGCCCGGCGCTTCCCGTGGCCCCACTCGACGGCGGTCACGACGACGTCCAGCGTGCGTAGGGCGCGCTTCACCTTCAGCCACTCCATCCCACGGCGGCCCGGGTGGTACGCGGAGCGCGGGTCCTTGACCATCAGGCCCTCATTGCCCCGTTCGCGCGCGGCCGCGAACTCCGCGTCGAGCGCGGCGATGAGCTCGTCGCCTGCGGCGTTCACCTCGGCCGAGCGCGCGAACACGAGCGGCCCCTGCAACGGCAGGCTGGCGAGCACCGTCTGCCGCTCGGTCAGCGGCTCGTCGAGCAGCGCACGGCCGTCGCGCTCGAGCACGTCGAAGACGACGAGCGTCGCCGGGAGCTCGCGCAGGAGCTCGTCGCTCACGATCTTCCGCCCGAGCCGGGTCTGGAATCGGGTGAACGGGATGGCCCGGCCGGCCGGGTCGAGGGCGAGCACCTCGGCGTCCAGCACGAACGTGCCGGGGATCGCGCGCAGCGGTCCGACGAGCTCGGGGAAGCGCGTCGTGACGCGATCGAACGTCCGTGAGTACAGCTCCACTCGGTCGCCGTCCTTGTGGACCTGCGCCCGCACGCCGTCGTACTTGTCCTCGACGACGTATGGCGGCGGGAAGCGCTTCCCGACCTCGGCGAGATCGAGGACCGGCGTCGCGAGCATCATCCCGATCGGCGCGAAGTGGACAAAGAGCGCCTCGCCGAGCGTGTCGTCCCTGGCGCGGACTGCGGTCACGCCGACGTCGCCGTCCAGCATGTGCGCGCGTCCGACAGCCTCGCGATCCCGACCGAAGGCGCGCGCGATCGCGTCCTCGAGGAGTCCCTCGCGCAGGCCGATGCGCGGCTCGCCGCTCATGATCTTCACGAGATAGCGGATCTCCGCGGGCTCGGCGCGCGCGAGCAGCGTCTCGAGGAGCTCGCCCTTCGGCGCGACGCCGCGCGTCGCGGCGATGCGATCGAACGCCTCGGCGACGTCGCCGAGCTCCAGCGGCGGCGGCTTCGGCGGGACCGAGGCGCGATGGGCGACCTCGGCGGCCACGTCGCCGAGATCGGCGTGACGCTGGTACGAGGCCTCGATGTCGTCGCCCGACGCGCCGGTCCGCACCATCACCGCGTCGAGCAGCGCGCGCCATCCGACGGAGAGGATCCGTTCGTCCGTCCGCGGGAACGGCACGCCGGCGAAGAGCCGCGCCGCGATCACGAGGTCCCCCCCCTCCAGCCGTTGGAAATAGGCCCCGAGCGCGGCAAGCTTTGCCAATTTCTTGGTCGTCGCCCGGACGGCATCGGCCGTGCTTACCCATTCAGTGAAGCGGCCGCTCATAGAGGCGGCCGCGTGGAGGTACGAATGGGAATCATCGAGCTCATCATCATCGTCCTGGTGATCCTCTGGCTCGTCGGCTACTTCGGCCGCGGCCGACTGTACGGCGGCGGTGACGGCAGCTCTGTCGTCGGGAGTGGTGGCATGGCCAGCGGGAACTGGATCCATGTCCTGCTCGTCCTCGTCGTCATCCTCATCGTGCTTCGGCTCCTCGGGTTGATCTGAATCGGCCGGCGGGGCCGGGCGCTCCGGCCCCGCCGCACGGAAGGGCAAGACTCCTAGAGTCACATCCGTGCAGAACGCACCCCCGGGCGGCGAGCGGATGCTCCGCGTTCCCTACGGCCACGAGGAGCTGGAGTTCATGGTCCAGCCGTGGTTCGATGTGGACGTCGTCGAGTCCGCCCCGGCGACGCCGGTCGGCGATCTCGCCCAGGCCGCGCGGGCAAGCCTCCAATCTCCCCTCGGCACGAAGCGGCTGCGCGAGCTCGCCGCAGACGCGAAGCGCTCCGCCGGATCGCGCCGGCCGCGCGCGGTCATCGCGGTTACGGACCTCACGCGCGCCTGTCCCGACGATGTCCTCGTCCCGCCGCTCCTCGACGAGCTGAACGCCGGCGGGATCGCCGATGAGGACATCACGATCATGGTCGCCGTCGGCCTGCACCGGCCGACGACCGAGGCCGAGAAGACCGAGAAGCTCGGCGCGGGCGTCACGAAGCGCGTGCGGGTCACCGACTCGAACGGCCGAGACCCGGCGATGTGGGCTGACCTCGGCTCCATTCCGCCCTACGGCGTGCCGGGCTTCACCCAGCAGGTCATCAAGGACGCGGACCTGGTGATCGCCACGGGCATCGTCGAGCCGCATCAGTACGCGGGCTATTCGGGCGGACGGAAGACGGTCGCCATCGGCTGCTGCGGCGAGCCAGTGATCACCGCGACACACGGGATGCGCTTCCTCGAGGACCCCGGCGTGCGCCTGGGTCGCATCGACGGCAACCCGTTCCACGAAACCGTGCGCGAGATCGCGCGCCGCGCGGGCCTGCGGTTCTGCATCAACGTGGTGACCGACGATCGCGAGCGCGTCGTCGCGGTGGCCTCGGGCGATCCGGACGCGGTGCTCGCCCAGCTCGTCGCGAAGGCGGCGGCGATCTACACGCGGCCGATCGCGAAGCAGTACGACATCGCGATCGCGGGCGTGGGCGCCCCGAAGGACGTGAACCTGTACCAGGCCTCGCGCGCCGCAACGTACCTTCGCTTCGCGCCGACCCCGGTCGTGCGCGAGGGTGGCTCGATCATCCTGCCGGCGAAGCTCGACGAGGGCGCCGGCGAGGGAGCGGGGGAGCAGCGGTTCCTGCACGCGCTCGAGTCCGCCGAGTCGCCCGCGGCCGTGGTCGAGGCGGCGCGGCGACACTTCGAAGGCGGCGAGCAGCGTGCCGTCATGGTCGCCCTCACCCTGCAGCACTGCCAGATCGTCGTCGCGGCATCCGAAGCGCCGGAGATCGTGCGGCTCGCGAAGCTGCGCGCGGCGGTCGACGTGGAGGAGGCGCTCGACATCGCGTACGAGCACATCGGCAGGCCACAGCGCGCGTCGGTCCTGCTCGTACCGCGTGCGATCCACACCCTGCCGGTGGTCCAGACGCCGATCTCGGCGTAGCGCTCGACGAAGGTGCTGCGCCGCTGCTTCGTTCGACCGCCGTGGCACGGCTCTCGCTAGAGTGCCGGGCATGGGTTGCTGTCTCGGCGGATGCCTGCGGCTCCTGTTCTTCACCTTCTGGCGGCTCGCGCTCGCGGCGCTGACCGCGATCGTGCTCGCGCGCGTCGACGACTACGTCGAGGGCAGCGAGCACCGTGACGCCGTGACCGGCCGCGCGTGGCGCGCGTACCGCACGCGCGGCGGGAAGAAGTCCGTGAAGCGCGGCACCCCGCCCGATGCGGGCAACGCCATCGACACTCGAGGCGAGCCGAAGCCCTAGACCGTCCACGCCGGGAAGAGCCGCACCGCGATCGCCGAGAGCGCGATCGAGATGACCGCCGCCGCGAGCACCGCGCTGAATACCCCGGTGCTGATCGCGCCCGCCGCGACGCCGAGGCCGAGCACGACGAAGCTGAACTCCCCGATCTGCCCGAGGCCGACGCCGAGCTGCGCCCGCCGCACGCGCAGCTGCGCGATCGCCGCGAGGACCATGACGCTCGCGGACTTCAGGACGACGAGCGCGAGCGCGAGCCCGAACCACAGCCAGTTCGCCGCAATGGCCGCCGGATCGACCAGGGTCCCGATCGCGACGAAGAACAGGACGGCGAACAGATCGCGGAACGGCAGCACCTCGCGCCGCGCCTCCTGGGCCTTCGGGTCGGCCGACAGCGCGAGGCCCGCGACGAATGCCGCGAGCGCGACCGGGACCCCGAACACCACCGCGCCGAGCGCCGCGGTGACGAGCGCGACCGAGACGGAGGCGATGAGGAACGTGTCGCCCTCGCCGCGCACCGCCGCGAGCAGCCGCGGGACGACGAACACGTGCGCGAGGCTCGCGAGTGCAGCGAAGGCCACGAGCCGGAGGAGCGCGACGGCGACGCCGCCGCCGCTCGGGTCGAGGATCGCGGCGAGCAGCGCCACCGCGATCAGGCTCACGGCATCCTGCAGGACGGCCCAGACGACGAGCGCCCGGCCGGTCCGGTCATCGAGGGTGCGCTTGCGGCTGCGGCTCATGTTCACCACGACGACCGAGCTCGACAGGGCCGTGGCGAGGCCGACGGTCAGGGCACCCGGCATGGACATGCCGGTCACGAGCGCGAGCGCGGCACCGATCACGACCCCGAGCGCGACCTGGACCGGCGCGGCGATGAGCAGCCCGCGCGGCTCGTCGCGGCGAAGCGCGCGGACGTCGAGCTCGATGCCGACCTCGAACAGCAGCAGGATCACGCCGACGTCCGCGAGGGGCTCGAGCTGATGTGAATCGACGAACGCGCCCGGCGTGAACGGGCCGACGGCGAGGCCGACGAGGAGATACGCGACGATCGCCGGCAGCCCGAGCCGCCGCGCGATCGCGCCGAGCAGCGCCGCGACGAGGAGCACGAGGCCGAGTGCCAGCAGCGGCGTGGCGTTCGTCACGCCGCGAGGCTACGCTCCGGCCGTGCCCGGACGCATCGACGTGTTCCGTATCCCCACGCGCATCCAGTTCGGACGTGGCGTCGCGCTCACGCTCGCCGAGCCACTGCGGCAGGTGGGTACCTTGAAGGTCCTGCTGGTGACGGATCCGGGCGTCATCAAGGCCGGCCTCGTCGCGCCGCTCGAGGAGAAGCTCCGCGAGGCGAAGATCCCGTACGAGATCTACGACCAGGTCGTACCCGATCCGGGCGTCGCCGAGGTGCAGCGCGCGTACGAGCGGGCCAAGGAGGCCGGCGCCGACAGCTTCGTGGCCGTCGGCGGCGGCTCGTCGATCGACACCGCGAAGATGGCGGCCGTGCTGCTCGCGAACGGTGGCACGGTGCTCGACTACATCGGCATCGACAAGGTCCCGAAGATGGCCGCGCCGGTCATCGCCATCCCGACCACCGCGGGGACGGGGGCCGAGATCACGATCAACTCGGTCATCGCGGATCCGGAGCGGCACAAGAAGCTGGTCATCATCAGCCCGAACGCGACGGCGCTCTTCGCGCTCGAGGATCCGGAGCTCACGACGGGCCTCCCGCCGTTCCTCACGGCGATCACCGGGATGGACACGCTCGTCCACGCGATCGAGTCGTTCACCTCGAAGAACGCCTATCGGATGACCGAGGTGCTCGCGCTCGAGGCGATCCGCGACGCCGCGTGGGCGTTGCCGCGCGCGGTGAAGGACGGGAAGGACATCGACGCGCGCGAGGCGATGATGCGCGCCGTCGTGACGGCGAGCCTCGCGTTCAGCAACACGCGGCTCGGCAACGTGCACGCGATGGCCCTCCCGCTCGGCGGGTGGTGCCACGTCGCGCACGGCACGGCCGTCGCCGCGCTCCTGCCGCACGTCATGGACTTCAACCGCTCGGCCGCGCCGGAGCGGTACGCGACGGTCGGCGAGACGATGGGTACGAAGAAGGACGCGAAGGCCGCCGTCGCGCATGTGTTCGAGCTGAACGAGACGATCGGGATCCCGGCACATCTCGGGAAGGTCGGCATGGACGAAGGGCTCATCCCGAACATGGCGAAGGACGCGATGCTGTCGGGGAACATCCTGGTCAACCCGCGAACCACCGCGCAGCCCGACATCGAGGCCTTGTACAAAGCAGCGTTCTAGATGAACCCCGATCCGCTGCGCTGCCTTCGGCTGCTTCGCGTCTCGTGGGCCCTGCGGCTCGGGCGGGCAAAGCCCGGCCTCGCCTAATGCCAGTCGCGATCTTCGACATGGACGGCGTCCTGTATCGCGGCAATGTGGTCATGCCGCACGCGCGAGAGACGCTCGCGCGGCTGCGCGCCGGGGGCTGGCAGGTGTTCTTCGCCACGAACAACTCGACTGCCTCACGGGCCGAGTACGTGGCGCGCCTGACGGCGCTCGGGCTCGGCGGCGACGAGGACCATGTCGTCACGAGTGCGTACGCGACCGCGCACTACCTCGAGCGGCTCGAGCCGAAGCCGAAGGACGTGTTCGTCGTCGGCGCGGACGGGCTGCGCGACGAGATCCGGTCGGTCGGCATCGGCGTGCGGAAGGCCGAGGATCTGCCCGGCGCGCACCCCCCATCCGCCGCCGCCGCGGACGGGGTGAGCCCGTCGGCGATGCGCGAGTACCTCACGCACCTCGACCTCCCGCCGATCCCCGACACCGTCGTCGTCGGCCTCGACCTGCACCTGACGTACGCCCGGCTCGCGGAGGCCCAGCGCGCGCTCCTCGGCGGCGCGCGATTCGTCGCGTCGAACAAGGACCGGGCCTATCCGGTCGAGGGCCGGCTGCTCCCCGGCGCGGGCAGCATCGTGAAGGCGCTCGAGGTGGCGAGCGGCCGGGAGGCGATCTGCATCGGGAAGCCCGAGCCGTTCCTGTTCCAGGAGGCGATCCGCCGCGCGGGCAACGCCCCCGGGCCGGTCGTGGTCGTCGGGGACGCGCCGGAGTACGACATCGTCGCCGCCCATCGCGTCGGGGCTGTCGGGGTGCTGATAACGACGGGCCTGACGGACCCGGCCAGCGGATCGGCGGCCACCGGAGACGCGGCGCCCGACCACACGATCGGGGCCCTCGACCAGCTGTTCGAGCTCCCGGCGCTCGCCGGGGTGGCCTAGCGGGCATCCAAATGCGCCGGCGTGTCCTGGCTAGGCGTCGTTCCGCTTGGCGTCGTCGTCGCCGCCACGCCCGCCGAACTCCTTCAGCACCCCGGTCGCCTCGTACACGGTCCGCTCGCAGATGTTCTGGACCCGGTCGCCCATGCGCTCGAGGTTGTGCGCGGCCCAGAGGAGCCAGGTCGCCCGGTCGATGGTCGTCGGGTCGTTCAGCATGTACGTGAGCAGCTCGCGGTAGATCTGGTCGTAGAGGCGATCGATCTCGTCGTCCTGCGCGGCGATGGCCTCCGCGAGGAAGGCGTTCTTCGTGATGAGCGCATCAACGGACCCGCGCAGCATCCCGCGTACGGCCTCCGCCATGCGGGGGATGTCGATGAGCGGCTTGAGCAGCGGCCGGTCGCCATGCAGCTTCGTGATCTTCGCGATGCCAACGCAGTAGTCGCCCATCCGCTCGAGCTCGCTGGTCACCATGAGGACCGCGATGACGAACCGGAGGTCGCCCGCGATCGGCTGCTGCATGGCGATGATGTGGACCGCAGCGTCCTCGATCCCGTACCGCAGGTCGTTGATCGACCGGTCGCCGACGATGACACGGTCGGCGCCGGAGCGGTCCAGTCGCGCGAGCGACGCGACGCTCTGCTCGATCGCGACATCGACCATGCTCGCGAGGCGGCGCAGATCGCGGCGGAGCTGCTCCAGCCCCTGATCGAGTCCGGCCCGCTGATGCATCGTCGTCATCATCCGAACCGCCCGGTGATGTAGGCCTCGGTCCGCGAGTCGCGGGGGTTCGTGAAGATGTCGTCCGTTCGGCCGTACTCGACGAGGCGTCCGACGCCATCATCCGCGGCGAGCATGAACGCCGTGCGCTGCGACACACGCGACGCCTGCTGCATGTTGTGCGTGACGATGACGATCGTGACCTCGCTCGCGAGCTCGCGGACGAGCTCCTCGATCTTGTAGGTCGCGATCGGGTCGAGGGCCGACGCGGGCTCGTCCATCAGGAGGACCGACGGATCCGTCGCGAGCGCTCGGGCGATGCAGAGGCGCTGCTGCTGGCCACCGGAGAGCGCGGCCCCGGACCGGTCGAGGCGGTCCTTCACCTCGTCCCACAGCGCCGCCCGCCGGAGGTTGCGCTCGACGAGCTCGTCCATCTTCGTGCGGTCCATCTTCCAGCCCCGCAGGCGCGGGCCGGCCGCGACGTTGTCGTAGATCGACATCATCGGGAACGGGTTGGGCTTCTGGAACACCATCCCGACCATGCTCCGGACCTCGACGGCGTCGACGCCGGCCCAGTAGATGTCGAGGGAGTCGAGGAAGACCTGGCCCGCCACGCGTGCGCCGGGCGTCGTCTCGTGCATCCGGTTGAGGCATCGGAGGAGCGTCGACTTGCCGCAGCCAGACGGCCCGATGATCGCGGTGACCGCGCCACGCGGCAGGTCGAGGCTGACGTCGCCGACGGCCTGGGTCGGGCCGTACCACGCGGAGAGATCCTCGATCCGCACGGCCGACTCGGTCTTCACCGGCCCCGCCGCGATCGGTGGCTCGGTCGCCGGCACGCGGTCGCGTTCCACAGTGCGCATCATCGCGCACCTCGCCGTATCGCCAGGCGCAGCGCGAGGCCGAGCAGCGCGATGACGCCGACGAGCACGAGCGACGAGCCCCAGGCCTTCGTGTGCCAGTCGTCGTACGGGGATGCCGCGTACTGGTAGATCTGGAGCGGCAGGGCCGAGATCGGCCTCAGCAGATCCGTGCTGAAGAACAGGTTGCCGAGGGCGGTGAGCAGCAGCGGCGCGGTCTCGCCCGCGGCGCGGGCGACGGCCAGCACGACGGCGGTCGCGATGCCGGCCCGGGCGGTCGGCACGACGATCGACAGCACGACCCGCCACCGCGGCGCGCCGAGCGCGAGGCCGGCCTCGCGGAGCGACTGCGGCACCAGTCGGAGCACCTCTTCGACGGTGCGGGCGACGATCGGGATCATGATGATCGCGAGCGCGATCGCGCCGGCCAGCGCGGCGTAGTGGCCGATGATGCCGCGCACGAGGAACGCCCACACGAAGACGCCGACGACGATCGACGGCAGACCGGCGATGAGCTCCGCCGCGAACCGTACCGCCGGCGCGAGCCGCCCGGAGCGGAACTCGGTGACGAAGATCGCGCTCGCGATGCCGATGGGGATGGCCAGCGCGCCCGCGAGCACGGAGAGGATCACCGTGCCGACCAGCGCGGGGCCCACGCCGCCGCCCTCGACGCCGAACGGGAGCGGGCGTTCGGTGAAGAACGCGATGTTGAGCGCGGGCGCGCCGCGGACGATCACGTAGCCGAGGATGATCACGAGGAGCGTCGCGGCGCCGAGCGCTGACAGGGCCACGAGAACCTCCATCGTCCGCTCGCGCGCGCGACGGCGCGCGCTGACCGCGTGGCGCTCCGGTACGCGCGCGATGGTCGCAGCGGCGGTGCTCATATCACGAGTCCCTGCGGACCCGAGGCGACGCGGCGGATAAGGAGCCGCGCGGCGGTGTTGATGACGAGCGCCACGACGAGCAGCACGAGCGCGATCTCGACGAGCGCGCTGAAGTGCAGCGGGTCGCTCGCCTCGGTGAACTGGTTGGCGA
>DATCOR010000039.1:0-4660 GCA_036564585.1 Candidatus Limnocylindria bacterium
GCGTCGTGCCGCCGCTCACACAGGTCTTCACGCGGCTCGCGGACCGCTACATGGAGGGGAAGGCCGTGGTCATCGGGCCGGGGGTGAAGACCGGAGTCCGCCTGCGCGTCGACAACCCGTCCGAGGTTGGCGCGGACCGGATCGCCAACACGCTCGCCGCGCACCGCCGCTACGGCGGCCCAGCGGTGATCGTCGATTTCGGCACGACGACGAACTTCGACGTCGTCAGCGCCGACGGCGACTTCCTGGGCGGCGCGTTCGCGCCGGGCCTCGAGGTCTCGGCGCAGTCCCTCTTCTCGCGTGCGTCGCGGCTCTTCGCGGTGAGCTTCACCGCGCCGAAGGACGCGATCGGCAAGAACACCGCCGACTGCCTACGCAGCGGGATCATCTTCGGCTACGTCGGTCTCGTCGAAGGTCTTCTGACCCGCATCCTCGCCGAGATCCCGGGCGGGACGACGAAGGTCATCGCCACCGGCGGCCTCGCGGCAACGATCGCGCCGCTCACGACGAGGATCGAGCGGGTCGACGACGACCTCACCCTCGAAGGGCTTCGGCTCCTCTGGGAGCTGAACGCGGCATGAACGAGGTCCTCCGCGGCAAGTACGTCGTGCTCGCGGTCACCGGCTCGATCGCCGTGTACAAGGTGATCGAGCTCGCCCGCCGGATGACCCAGGCGGGCGCGACGGTGCAGGTGATCATGACGCCCGGTGCCACGCAGTTCGTGCAGCCACTCACGTTCCAGGCGCTCACGTACCGTCCGGTCGAGGTCGAGATGTTCGGCACGTTCGACGATCGCGCGACCGGTCACGTCGCGATGGGGCAGCAGGCCGATGTGGTGGTCATCGCGCCGGCCACGGCGCACACGATCGCGCGGCTTGCGAACGGCTTCGCCGACGATCTCATCGGCACCACGGTGCTGGCGTCGCATGCGCCGCTGGTCATCGCGCCCGCGATGGAGACCCACATGTGGTCGAACCCGGCGACGCAGACGAACGTGGACGCGCTCCGCGACCGCGGCGCGATCATCGTCGAGCCCGAGAGCGGCGAGCTCGCCTCCGGGCTTATGGGCCAGGGCCGCCTTGCGTCGGTCGAGATCATCACTGCCGCGATCGAGGACGCGTTGTCGACATCCACCGCGCTCGCCGGCCGACGGGTCATCGTGACGGCCGGGCCGACGCTCGAGCCGATCGATCCGGTGCGCGTCGTCACGAATCGCTCGAGCGGCAAGATGGGCTACGCCGTCGCTGCGGCGGCACAGCGTGCCGGCGCGGACGTCACGCTCGTGAGCGGGCCGACCGCCCTGCGCGCACCTGCAGGGGTCACGACCATCGCGATCGAGACGGCGCAGGAGCTCAGCGACGCGGTGCTCGTGGCCCTGCCCGGCGCCGATGCGGTGATCATGGCCGCCGCGATCGCCGACTACCGGCCGGCGAAACCCGCGGACCGGAAATTGAAGAAGCGCGACCAGGGCGACACGATGTCCATCGACCTGACGCGAACCCCGGACGTGCTCCAGGCGATCGTCGCGACGCGCGATCCGCGCACGATCGTGGTCGGGTTCAAGGCCGAGACCGGCGACGCGGTAGCCGAGGCGTCGCAGATGCTGCGCGAGAAGAAGCTCGACCTCGTCGTCGCGAACGATGTGACGGCCGAAGGCTCGCGTTTCGGCGGAGACACCAACCAGGTCACGCTCGTCAGTGCCGACGGGGCCGAGGTCCTGCCGCTGCTGTCGAAGCACGAAGTCGCGCGACGGCTCGTCGCGAAGATCGCGGAGCGCCTACAGAGCTAGCGGTCCGCGAGCGACCACGCGGTGATATCCAGCAGGCTCGGCTGCTTGCCGTAGTAGCCGAAGGCGAGATCGCCGAGACCCGTGACCAGAGCGCGCGGCGCGCCATCGATGGGTGCGTACCAGACCTGCAGCGCGTGGTACTCGACCCCAGGCACGCGGCACAAGAGCAGGACCGACCGACCGTCGGACGCCCAGCGGACGCCCTCGGTCACCATTCCCGGACAGCTCATCCTCTTCTGCCCGGCCGCCGTGTCGAGGACGGCGACCCGCTGCGCCGATGGGCCAAGCCCGGCGACATACCGCACGCAGCATTCGTCGGTGTCCGGGGCTTCGATCCACGCGATCCGCGCGCCGCTGTAGACGGGCTGCCACGCCGGAGCGAGCGCGATCGTCGTAACGCCTCCCGCGACGACGCTCACGTTCCAGTCGTGGTCGAGGATCGCGAGCTCCTTGTGCGTCCAGGTGAACCGGTCGCCGCCCCGCACGAACGCGAGGCGGCCGTCGGATGACCAGCGCGGCTGGTAGATCACGTGGCCGAGGTCGATCTTGCGGCCGGTATCCGCGTCGATCACCCAGAGGTGGAGGTTTGCGCCGTCGGCGCTGGCCGACGCGCTCGTTGAGTCGGTCTCGAGGACCGCGATCCGCCTGCCCGACCACCCGAGAATGGAGAGGTACGAGGTCGGGCTCGCCGAATCGAAGATCTTTCGCGGCGACCCGTGGCCGACATCCATCACCCAGAGCGTCGAGTGCCAGCGCACCGGCTCCGGTCGCGACTCGCCCCGCGTGACCGCCAGCTCGAGCCCATTGCCGTCCCACGCGAACGAGCCGGCGCCCCATTCCGCGGGAAGGATCATCTGCGAGACGGGCGAGCCGTCCTGGCCCGTGGAGCTCGTGTACACGGCGGAGTCGCCGCCCGATCCGGTGAACGCGCAGGTCCCGCGCGTGCTGAAGGCGGACCAGTTGCCGCCGCCGCAGACCTGCTGCGTCGTTCCGTCCCAGCGGAGCAGCGTCGTGCCGCCGTGTCGGCCCAGCACGTACGGCCCGTCCGCGCTCTCGCGTGCGAGCGTCGACGCGCCCGAGACCCGGCTCAACGCGCCGGTCGCACCGTCGTACCGGTAGATCCCGTCGTCCGCGCCCCAGACGTACACGATCCCGGCGTCGGGGACGGCGCCCGCGCTGACCGGAGCCACGGCGCCGGACGACGCCGTCGGCGAGGGCACGGCCGACACGAAAGTCGGTGCAGTGGTGGCTGACGGCGCGCCCAGGACGACCGCGGGCTGCGCGCCGGCCGTGCTCCCGCACGCCGCGGCGAGCAACCCGGCGGCGGCGATCATGGCAATGGAGCGCATCGAAGGAAGCATCCATCTCGGACAACGCGCGCGCGTCCGAGTTGGTGCCGCTAACTCGTACATTTCGCGGATGCCCATCCGCTGGTGCACGTTCGATTGCTACGGCACGCTCATCGACTGGGAGGGCGGCATCACCGCCGCGCTCCTTCCGTACTTCGAGACGCGTCCCGACCGCGACGCGCTCGCCAGGGAGTACATCGAGACCGAGGCCAAGGTCGAGAGCGGTGGCTACCTCCGCTATCGCGACATCCTCGACCAGGCCGGCCGGGCGCTGCTGCGGACGCACGGGATCGAGCGGCCCTCGCCGCTTCCCGCGTCGCTTCCGGGCTGGCTCGCGTTCGCGGAAGTGCCCGCAGCGTTGCGGGCGCTACAGACGGCGGGGCGGCGCATCGCCATCCTCTCCAACGTGGACCGTGACCTCATCGCGACGTCGCTCCCGAAGCTCGGTGTGGTGCCCGACCTTGTCGTGACCGCCGAGGATGTCGGCAGCTACAAGCCCGCGGCCGGGCACTGGCTTCACTTCGCGGAGCTCTCCGGCGCCTCGGCCGCGGACACAGTCCACATCGGCGCAAGCCAGTACCACGACATGGTGCCGGCCGCCGCGCTCGGCTACCGCACGGTCTTCATCGACCGTCACGGCGAGTCCCTGGTCTCGTCGCCGACGCGCGTGCTCCGCGATCTTTCGCAGCTCCCGCGCACCATCGCCGACCTCGAGTGAAGCTCCCGCTCGTCCTCGAGCCGCTGCGGAACCGTGATTTCCGGCTGCTCTGGACCGGACAGACGGTGTCGATCTTCGGGAACTTCGTCCATCAGGTCGCCGTCCCGTTCCAGCTGCTCGCGCTCGGAGCCTCGCCCATCCAGCTCGGCATCGGCGCGTCGATCAGTACCGCGATGGGCCTCCTGCTGTTCCTGTTCGCGGGCGTGATCGTCGATCGGGTGCCGCGCCGGCGGGTGATCCTCGCGTGCGACCTGCTGAGCGGGATCGTCGTCCTCGCGATCGCGCTCCTGAGCCTGACCGGCCACCTGCGCATCGAGCACATCTACATCGAGGCCGCGTTCTTCGGGGCCACCGGCGCGTTCTTCATGCCGGCGATGGGCGCGATCATCCCTGAGCTCGTGCCGGCCGACATCCTCGTCCAGGGCAACACCCTCCGTTCGTTCTCACGTCAGGGTGCGCGGCTCACGGGCCCCGTCATCGGGGGGCTGATCGTCGCGTCGGCGGGTCCGGGGTGGGCGTTCCTCGCCGACAGCCTGACCTTCTTCGTCAGCTTCTTCGTGCTGCTCGCGGCCAGCTCGACGCGCGCGACGCCCGCGCCGCGCCAGCCGTTCTTCCGCGAGATCCGCGAAGGCGTCGCGTTCACGTTCTCGCTGCCGTGGCTGTGGATCACGATCCTCGTATTCGCGTTCGCGAACGCCACCTACGCGGGGCCGCTCATCGTCGCGATGCCGCTGTACGTGCGGAATGTGTTGCTCGCGGACGCCGGCATCTTCGGCCTGATCAACGCGTCCAACGGTGTAGGCG
>DATCOR010000053.1:0-8455 GCA_036564585.1 Candidatus Limnocylindria bacterium
CGCCGGCTGTTCGCGTCGCGGCTCGTTCCGATGATCGTCGGCATCGCCGTGATCCTCGACGGCTCGATGTACGCCCAGGCCCGCATCGGCATGAACGACATCTACGTGGGCCTGTTCATCGTCGCCGGCTGGTACTTCATCGTCGCGGCGCACCGGCCGCGATGGTCGGCGCGAGCGGACATCCTCATCGCGGGAATGCTGCTCGGGTTCGGCGCTGCGTCGAAGTGGGCGGCCTTCTACACGCTCGCCGGCGTCCTCGTCGCCGCGCTCGCCGTCACCGCATTCGCGTACGCGAACGGCCGTCCCGGCCGGGGCGGGCCGCTCGATCTCCTGGCGGGCAAGGGAAAGAACGCGGCGCTCCTGTTCCTCGCATTTGCGATCATCCCGGTCGGCATCTATCTGGCGAGCTACGCGCGGTGGTTCGGCGGGCCGACCGCGCCGTACGGCTGGGATCTCATCGAACTGACGAAGCAGATGTACTGGTACCACTCCGGCCTGACCTCACCGCATCCCGCGGCCTCCCCGTGGTGGAGTTGGCCGATCGTGCTGAAGCCCGTGTACTGGTACTTCGGCCAGTCCGACAACGGGAACAACGCGTACATCTACGACGCGGGGAACCTCGCGCTGTTCTGGGGCGCGCTCGTCGCGACGGCGTGGTGCGCGATCGCCGCGCTCCGCGCGCGCTCGATCGGTCTGGCCTTCGTGGTCTTCGCGTTCCTCGTGCAGTACGTCGCGTGGATCCCGATCTCGCGGGTGTTGTTCTTCTACCACTTCTTCACGGCGCTGCCCTTTTACTTACTCGTTCTCAGCGTTTGGCTCGCCTACCTGTGGGATACCGGACGCAAGGGCTTCGTCGTCGGATACCTCGCCGTCGCTGCGGCTGCGTTCGTGTACTTCTACCCGTTCGTCTCCGGCCAGCCGGTCCCGGGCTCGCAGGCCGCGATGTTCTTCGTGCTCCCGACGTGGCAGTACGACTGCCAGTTCTACCCGTCGTTCGTGTGCTCGCTGAACGCGCCGGCCGACGTACCGTTGGCCGCGATCGCGCTCCGCGTCGGCGCCGCCGGCGTGCTCGCGGCGCTCGCGGCCGGTGCGTTCGTCATCGCGCGCTCGCCCGAGCGGGCGCTCGCGACCGCACGCGACCTCCTAGGGCGAGGCGCTCGGGGTGGGAGCGACGCTCGGTGACGGCGAGGGGCTCGGGCTCTCCGACGGGGAGGCCGATGCGGACGCGCTCGGCGACGGCGACAGCGTCGGCGCCACTGCGGGGGTCGCCAGGACGGCACCGAGCGCGCCCGCGATCGCGACGAGGATCAGCAGCGCCAGAATGAGCGTGCCCGCGAGGGCCCGCGAGATCGCCGGCCGTCGCGCGGCGAACACGATCACGGTGATGTTGTCCTCGCCCCCGCGGGCCCGCGCGAGCTTCACGAGGGCGTCCGCGGCGCGATCCGGGCGATCGGCGGCAGCGCTCGCGATCTCCGGATCGGTCACATGGCGGGTGAGGCCGTCGGAGCACAGCACGAGCCGGTCCGCGGGCTGCAGCGTCTCGACGAAGATGTCGGGCTGCACGCCGCGCGGATCGCCGAGGAACCGGGTGATGCTGCTCGCCTGATCGCCACTGTGGTCGGTGGTGAGCTGGCGGATCGTCGGACCGCGGACGAGGTACGCCCGCGAGTCTCCGAGGTTCGCGACCGCCACCTCGCGTCCGCGGATCGCCGCGGCGACGAGCGTGGTCGCCGCGCGCGAGAACCGCTCGTCCTTCGATGCCGCGAGCACGGCTGTGTTTGCGTGCTGTACGGCATCGCCGAGCGCGGTCCGCGCGCTGTCGCGGAACGACGGCGGCGAGAACGACCCGGCGAGCCCCTCGATGGCGGCGGTGCTCGCGATCTCGCCACCGGCCTCGCCGCCGACGCCGTCCGCGACCGCGATGAGCGTGACGCCCGCGTAGTCGCGGGCCAGCCAGCGATCCTCGTTCTGCTCGCGGACGATGCCCGGATCGGTCCGTGCCGCGAGGTCAGTCACTCTTCTTCGTGCAGTCCTTGCCCGAAACGAGGACCAAGCTCGCAGAGGAGCCGGATTGGATCGCTGTTCCGGCAGCCGGCTGCTGGCTGACGACCGAACAGGCCTTGCCCTTCGCCTGGGGATCCATCGTCCACGGGATCGGACCGCGGAAGCCCGCTGCGATGAGGGCCGTCGCGGCCTCGTTCACGTCTTTTCCGACGACGTCGGGTGTCACGTGCTGCGTCCCGGCCCCCGGCGCGGGCGTCCCGTTCGTGCCGCCGACGGTCACGGCTGGGAAGCGCGCGAAGAACAGCACGACCGCGACGAGGATCGCCAGCACGACGCCGAGCGCCAGCAGCGTGTCGAGCCGCGGCCACCGCCGTGCCGACGAGGCGATGATCGGCCGCAGGACCCGGGTGACCGGATCGTTCACCGCGTCCGACAGTGCCGCCGCGAATGCGCCTGCGGTGGGGTAGCGGCGCTCGGGATCGCGAGCGAGGCCCCTCGCGATCACGGTGTCGGCGGTCTCCGAGAGACCGGCGTCGACCGAGCGGATGTGCGGCGCACCGCGCTCCAGCCGGTCGCGCAGCAGATCCTCGTTCTCCGCGCCGGGGAACGCGGCCTCTCCGGTGAGCAGCTCGTATGCGACGAGCGCGAGGCCGTACACGTCCGTGCGTGCGCTCACAGGCTTGCCCTCGACCCGTTCGGGCGCGATGTACCGAGCCGTACCCACGAGCTCGCGCTCCTCGCTGTCGCGCGCTGCGCGCGCGATCCCGAAGTCAGTGAGCTTCGCGTTGCCCGAGCCGTCGACGATGACGTTCGCCGGCTTCACGTCGAGATGTACGAGCCCGGTTTCGTGGGTCGCGTCGAGCGCGCCCGCGATCTGAGCGACGAGCGTCGCGACCTCCGGCGCGGGGAGCGCGCCGCGCTCGGCGATGATGTCGCGCAGGGAGCGGCCGCGCACCTCTTCCATGACGATGAACGCGTCGTTCCCGTCCTGCCCCTCGTCGAAGACGGTGACGATGTGCGGGTGGCTCACCGCGGCGGCGCGCCGGGCCTCCATCGTGAAGCGCTCGCGGAACGCCGGCTCGGCCTCGGCGCCCAGCACCTTCACCGCCACGTCACGGTCGAGCCGCTCGTCGCGGGCGCGCCAGACCTCGGCGGTCCCGCCCCGATCGATCCGCTCGGTCAGGCGATAGCGGCCTGCAAGGAGGCGACCCGTGTGGTCATCGGCTGCGGTGCTCACCCGATCTCCAACCGCAACTCCGGTGCCGCACGACGCGCTAGCCCTTGGTCAGGGCGACGAGGGCCGCGAGGGCGTCCTCGTAGATCGAATCGCTCCGCGCGATCGTGAGCTCCTCGCCGAGCAGCTCGCTGACCCCCGGGCGGCCGAGTGGCACGATGCGCTCCGACATGCCGCGACCGCCGACCGTCACCAGTGCCGTCGCGTGCGTCGCCGTCTCCGAGCGCTTCACGACGAACTCGGCGTGGCGGCCGCCATCCTCGGATTGGATGCGCAGGCCCGAGAGGTCGCCCTCGTCGACCCCGAGGATGAAACGTGGTCGGACGCGGACTGGGATCTCCTGGCCGTCGGGCCGCCGCATCGCGAACAGCAACCCGCCGGCCTCGGATGGGGCGAGCGATTCGACGGCGGTCCAGCCGAGCCGCGACGCGAGCCACCCGATGAACAGGAGCGCCTGCGACGGGTGGATCTCACGGCCATCCGCGTCGACCGCGAAGCCCACGCGGATCCCGGTGATGGTGTCGAGGAACGGCCGCCACGCGGGAACGTCGAAGAACTGCATGACCAATTCGCGCCACGGCGTGATGCGCGTCCAGTTGAAGTCCGTCACGCCATACCGGTTCGTGCCGGATCGAGCGACCGCGTGGAGCCGGGGCAGCGTGCTGTCGGGCCGTGCGAAGTCGCCGGAGTCGACGATCAGCCGGTCCGCGAGGCGCAGCAGGTCGTCGAAGTACGGCAGGTCGAGCGGCGGGGTCTCGGTCCACCAGAGGAACACCGGCAGGTCGGGAAGCAGCAGTGGGATCACGGCACTCACCAGGCGGCGATCCGCCGCGCCGCGCGCGCGGATGAGGATCTGCTCGTAGCTCACCTGCTGCGCTCCGTCCGGATGGGACAGGTGGCAGTGCATCTCGAGCTCGGGCGTGCCGACACCGGGTTCGCGGTCGGCGACGATGACGATCGCGCGCGACGGATGGCGGGTCGCGAGCTCGTCGATGGTCGCCGCGGCCCGGCGGGCGTGGATCTCGCGCGTGGCGAACACGACGAGATTGAGGACCGACGCGCGCGCGACCGGAACGCCCTGCTCCTTCGCGTGCGCGCCGCTCGATCGGCGGAGGCGCGCGAGCTCGCGCTCGAGCGCGGAGACGCTGTCCGTTCTCGTGCCCCAGACACTCTCGTCGATCGTGGTCATGACGCTCATCGCTACGGCTTCCGCCAGGTCCGCCCATCCTGCGCGATGAGGAGATCCGCCTCCGCCGTGCCCCACGTGCCGGCCGGGTAGACCGGTACGGCGCCGCGGCCCTCGGCCCAGGCCCGGGCGATCGGGTCGACGAAGCGCCACTGCTGCTCGACCTCGTCCTGGCGCGTGAACAGCGTGGCATCACCGCGCAGTGCGTCGAGGATGAGCGTCTCGTAGGCGTCGGGCGCGTCCACCATGAACGACGCCCCGTAGACGAAGTCCATGTTCACCGAGCGGATCCGGATGCCCTGCACCGGGACCTTCGCGCCGAACTTCAGCGAGATACCTTCGTCCGGCTGGATGCGCAGGACCAGCGCGTTCGGCTCCATGCCCTCGGCCGCCTCGCGCGAGAACACGGCGTGTGGCGCCGCGCGGAACTGGATCGCGATCTCGGTCGTGCGCTTCGGCAGGCGCTTCCCCGTGCGGAGATAGAACGGGGTGCCCTCCCACCGCCAGTTGTCGATGAACGCGCGGATCGCGAGGAAGGTCTCGGTCTTCGAGTCCGTGGCGACGTCGTCCTCTTCGCAGTACCCCTGCACCGGGGCACCCTCGATGAAGCCGGGACCGTACTGGCCACGGACGACGTTGTTGTCCGTCTGCTCCATCGTGATCGGGCGGACCGCGCGCAGGACCTTGAGCTTCTCGTCGCGAACGGACTTCGCATCGAACGAGACCGGCGGCTCCATGCCGACGAGCGCCACCAGCTGGAGCAGGTGGTTCTGGACGATGTCGCGGAGCGCGCCGGCCTGCTCGTAGTACGCGCCGCGCTCCTCGATCCCGAGCGACTCGGCCACGGTGATCTGCACGTGATCGACGTACTGGCGGTTCCAGATGGGCTCGAAGATCCCGTTCGCGAATCGCAGGACGAGGATGTTCTGGACGGTCTCCTTCCCGAGGTAGTGGTCGATCCGGAAGATCTGGTCCTCGGTGAAGACCCCCTGGAGCTTCTCCGACAGCTCGGTCGCGCTCGCAAGGTCGTGGCCGAACGGCTTCTCGACGACGACGCGCGCGTTCACGTTCTCGGTGAGGCGGTGCTGCTTGATGAGGTCGGTGATCGGGCCGTACGCCGATGGCGGCGTGGCGAAGTAGAAGAGCCGGTTGCCGTTCGTGCCCGCGCGAACGTCGAGGTCCGCGAGGGTGTGGCGGAGGGTCTCGTAGCCCTCGCCGTCGCGCGTCGAGACGTAATGCACGCTCTCGGCGAAGCTCCGCCAGACGTCTTCGTTGATCGGCTTCGTGCGCGAGAACTTCACCAGGTCGGCGTGCAGGTTCTCGCGGAACTGCTCGGAGGTCAGGTCGGCCCGGGCCGCTCCCACGACCGCGAAGGCCGCGGGAAGGAGCCGCTGCAGCGCGAGGTTGTAGAGGGCAGGCACGATCTTCCGCGCCGCGAGGTCGCCGGTGGCGCCGAAGATCACGAGCGCGCACGGCTGCGGCGTCCGCGCGAGTCGCGGACCCGCGCGCAGCGGGTTCGCCAGCGGCGGCGCGACGGTCACTCCGTCTTCACCTCGTGTCCGCCGAACTGGTTGCGGAGGGCCGCGGCGACCTTCATCGCGTAGCTGTCCTCCTGCCGCGAGGTGAATCGTGCGAACAGCGAGTGGGCGAGGGCCGTCATCGGCACGTCATGCGCGATCGCCTCTTGGATCGTCCAGCGGCCCTCGCCGGAATCGGCGACGTAGCCCTTGATGTGCTCGAGGTCGCTGCCCTCGGCCTCGAACGCGCGCTCGGCGAGCTCGAGGAGCCACGAGCGCACGACGCTGCCCTGGTTCCAGACCTGCGCCACCCTCTTGAGGTCGAGCCCGAACTCGCTCGCGTGCAGCAGCTCGAAGCCTTCCCCATACGACTGCATCATCCCGTACTCGATCCCGTTGTGGACCATCTTCGTGAAGTGGCCCGCGCCACTCTTCCCGAAGTGGGCCCACCCGTTCGGCGGGGCGAGGGTGTCGAGGAGCGGCGTCACGATCGCGACCGCGTCGGCGGGGCCACCGACCATCATGCAGTAGCCGACCTTCAATCCCCAGATCCCGCCGGACACGCCGATGTCGAGGAAGCGGAAGCCCTGCGCGCTGAACTTCTCGGCTCGGCGCTGCGAGTCGTGGAAGTTCGAGTTTCCGCCGTCGACGAAGATGTCTCCCTTCGATGCGTGCTTCGCGAATTCATCGAGTGTCTCGTCGGTCACGTCGCCCGCCGGCACCATCGACCAGAGGACCCGCGGTGGCTTCAGCTTGGAGATGAGCTCCGCGATCGTGTATGCCGCGACCGCGCCGTTGTGCACGGCCTCGTCGACCGGACCACGGCTGCGGTTCGATGCGACGACGCGATGGCCTCCGTTCGCCAGGCGGGTCGCCATGTTGCCGCCCATGCGACCGAGGCCATAGATGCCGATCTCCATGTTGAGGTCTCCATTCCGTGCAGAGCCGCGACAGGCGTAGGGTAATTCCATGGCCACGACCAGCCGGACGCCCACGAAGGTCGACCTCCATCGCGAGCTCGCACGGCAGCTGCGCGCGGATTCGATCCGCTGCTCGACCGCCGCGGGCTCGGGCCATCCGACCTCGTCCCTCTCGGCGGCCGATCTCATCGCGGTGCTGCTGGTCACCCATCTGCGCTACGACTGGTCGACGCCGAAGGCGCCGGCGAACGACCACCTCATCTTCAGCAAGGGCCACGCCTCGCCGCTCTACTACGCGATGCTCCGCGCGGCCGGCGCGATCGACGACGCCGAGCTCATGACCTTCCGCAAGGTGGGGAGCCGCCTCGAGGGGCACCCGACCCCGATCCTGCCGTGGACCGACGTCGCGACCGGCTCGCTCGGGCAGGGCCTGCCGATCGCGGTCGGCGAGGCGCTCGCTGCGAAGCGACCGCTGAACGCGCCGTTCCACGTGTGGACCCTCACCGGCGACAGCGAGCTCGCCGAGGGCTCGATCTGGGAGGGCCTCGATCACGCCGGGCACGAAGGCCTTTCGAACTTCACGGCGATCTTCGACATCAACCGGCTCGGCCAGCGCGGCCCGACCGAGCTCGAGTGGAACGTGGACGCGTATGCGGCGCGGGTGAAGGCGTTCGGCTGCGATCCGATCGTGATCGACGGGCACGACGTCGCGGCCATCGAGGATGCACTCGGTCGCGCGCGGCAGGCTGAGCGGCCCACCGTCATCGTCGCCAAGACCGTGAAGGGCAAGGGCGTGTCGTTCCTCGAGAACAAGGAGGGCTGGCACGGGAAGGCCCTCGACCCAGAGCAGGCGAAGCAGGCCCTCGCCGAGCTCGGCGCCGTCCCATCGCGGACCTTCGCGACCATCAAGCCCGCGGCGTGGACGCCTCGACCGACGCCGCCGGCGAAAAAGCCCGAGCTTGCGACGTACACCGAGCCGCTCGCGACGCGGAAGGCCTACGGCGAAGCGCTCGCCGCGCTCGGCGCCGCGCGCCTGGACGTCGTCGTGCTCGACGCCGAGGTCAGTAACTCGACGCACGCCGAGGATTTCAAGAAGACCGCGCCCGATCGCTTCTTCGAGATGTACATCGCGGAGCAGCAGATGATCGCGGCCGCGGTGGGCATGCAGGTGCTCGGCCTGGTCCCCTTCGCGTCGACGTTCGCGGCGTTCATGACCCGGGCCTACGACTTCATCCGGATGGCGGCGATCTCGCAGGCGAACATCCGGCTCTGCGGATCGCATGCGGGCGTGTCCATCGGCGAGGACGGCCCATCGCAGATGGCTCTCGAGGATCTCGCGATGATGCGCGCGGTCTTCGGCAGCACCGTCCTGTACCCCTGCGATGCGAATCAGACCGCGCGCCTCGTCGCGCTCATGGCCGACCTGAAGGGGATCAGCTACATCCGCACGACCCGGGAGAAGACGCCGATCCTCTACACCGACCGGCTCGACGACTTCCGGATCGGCGGCTCGCGCATCGTGCGCGGCGGCGGCGCGGATGACCAGGTCATGGTTATCGCTGCGGGGATCACCGTGCACGAGGCCGTCAAAGCG
>DATCOR010000067.1:0-2090 GCA_036564585.1 Candidatus Limnocylindria bacterium
TCGTCGTAGCCGAACGTCCCGAGGCCGCCCTTCCGCGTCGAGTCGATCGCGATGTTCACGTGCTCGCTCCCGTAGCGGAACGAGCCGAGGCGGTCGGTCGTGAGGAAGGAAGTCCCCGCGAACGCGGCCTCGGTCCCGAGCGCGCGATCGAGCTCGATCGGATGGCCGCAGCTCTCGTGACACTGGAGCATGAGCTGGTTCGAGCTCAGGATCACCGACGTCCGGATGTCCTGCGGGCATTGCTTCGCGGTCAGCAGGGCGACGGCCTCGTCCGCGATCCGCGGCGCATTGGCGACGAAATCCCATTTGAGCGCGTACTCCCAGCCGGCCGTGTTCTGGCTGCGGCCGCCGGATCCGGGGTAGGTCCGGATCTGCTGCTCGCCGTTGCCGACCGACTCGGCGGCGATCGAGGCGCCGGTCTCGTAGAGGGTCTGCGCGATGTCCGCGCCCTCGCTCGAGAGAAAGAGCTTCTCCTCCTTCCAGATCTCGTACGACGCGCGCGTCGTCCGAAGCGTGGGTTGCGCGCGCTTCATCGCCGCATCGGCGTCGAGGAGCAGCTTGGCCCGCGCCTCGAACGGCGTCGTCCACGGATCGATCTCGATCGGCGTGGTGTACGTCGCGGTCACCGGCTTCACCGCCGCGAGTCGCGCGTCCTCACGCTTGGTGAGCGCGGATGCACGCGCGACCTCGACCGCCAGCGCTGCGACGCGATCGGCCTCCGCCGCCGTGAGCACCGGTGAGGCGGCGAAGCCCCATGCGCCATCGGCGATCGTGCGGACGGAGAAGCCGTACGTGTCCGAGCGGTCGACGTTCTCGAGATGGCCGTTCTTCACGAGGACGTCCTCGACCGAGCGGCGCACGAACCGGACGTCGGCGTAGGTCGCACCCCGGGTGCGAGCGGTGTCGAGCGCGCGTCGTGCGAGGTCCCGTTCGACGGAACCGAGCATCAGGAGGATCGGACCCGATAGTTGGGGGCTTCCACGGTGATGCGGACGTCATGCGGGTGCGACTCGCGCAGCCCCGCGCCCGAGATGCGCACGAAGCGCGCGGTCGTACGGAGATCCTCGATCGTCGCGGCGCCCGTGTACTTCATCCCCGCGCGGAGGCCACCGACGAGCTGGTGCACGAACGGCTCGAGCGGACCGCGCGCCGGCACGCGGCCCTCAATGCCCTCGGGCACGAGCTTGCTGAATTCCGCGACATCGCCCTGGCCATAGCGGTCACGCGACGTCTGGCGGGCCTGCATGGCGCCCATCGAGCCCATGCCGCGGTACGACTTGAAGCGGCCCTCGTCGGTCTCGACGACTTCGCCCGGCGATTCGTCGACGCCGGCCAACAGGCCGCCGAGCATCACGGTGTGCGCGCCGGCGCCAATGGCCTTCGCGATATCGCCGGACTCCTGGATCCCGCCGTCGGCGCAGACCGGCACGCCGGCCTTCGCCGCGGCGTTCGCGCAATCGAAGATCGCCGTGATCTGCGGCATCCCGGCACCCGCGACGACCCTCGTCGTGCAGATGGCCCCTGGCCCGACGCCGATCTTGACGCAGTCGGCGCCCGCCGCGATGAGGTCCTCGGTGCCCGCGGCGGTGACGACGTTGCCCGCGACCACCTGCACGCGGTGGCGGGCCTTGATCTTCTCGACCATGCGGATGACCCCCGCCGAGTGGCCCTGCGCGATGTCCACGAAGATCACGTCGACGCCGGCCGCGACCAGCGCGCTCACGCGCTCGTCAGCGTCTCCGGACACCCCGACGGCGGCTCCGACGCGCACACCCGCTGCCTTGCACTCCTTCGCCTGGGTGGTCTGGTCCTCGACGCTCAGGTTGCGGTGGAGAACGCCCATCCCGCCGAGCCGCCCGAGCGCGATGGCCATGCGCGCTTCGGTGACCGTGTCCATGGCCGCGGAGAGGATCGGGATGTCGAGCGCGAGCTCGCGCGTGAGGAAGGATCGGGTGGAAACCTGGGCGGAGGGGACGTCGCTGCGGGCCGGAACGAGAAGGACATCGTCGAAGGCGAGCCCTTCGGTCCCGAACTTGTCCTCCCCCGTCACGCCGCGGCCTTCACCCAGTGAAGTGTATCGAGCGGGAGCG
>DATCOR010000071.1:0-5049 GCA_036564585.1 Candidatus Limnocylindria bacterium
TCCAGAACCTCTACATCAACCTCTCGGGCGGCACCTACGCGTCGCTCGCGGACGCGCAGAAGGCCGGCGCCGCGACGATCAACTACGGCATCTTCATCACGACCGTGATCGGCTTCATCATCGTGGCCTTCGTCGTGTTCCTCATCGCGAAGGCGATGATCAAGCCGGTGCCCGAGAAGGACTGCCCGTACTGCGGGATGACGATCCCGGTCAGCGCGACGCGCTGCCCGCACTGCACCAGCCAGCTCGCGGCCGCGTAGCGGCTCAGGCCGTGTGGGACGTGGGCTCCTCGGTGCGCGACGCGAGGACGTTGCGGACGCGCTCGAGGAGCTCATCGAGCTCGAACGGCTTCGTGACGTAGTCCGCGGCGCCGAGCTCGGTCGCGTAGAGCCGCTCGGAGAGGCCGAAGATCGCGGTCACGACGATGACCGGCAGGTTGCCGATGCGGCCGTCGGCGCGGAGCTCGCGGAGCACGCTGAAGCCATCGCGACGCGGCATCATGAGGTCGAGGATCATCGCGGACGGATGCAGCTGATCGAGCAGGCGCATCGCCTGATCGCCGTCGCGCGCGAGCTTCGCGTCGAGGCCCTCTTCTTTGAGGAAGGTCACGATCGTGTCGCCGAGGTCGGGATCGTCCTCGACCACGAGCACGAGCTGCCGCCTCGCACGAGCCACCGCTAGACCCGGATCTCTTTCGCGAGCTTTTCGGGGTCGCGGATCGCGATCTTCCGGCGCCGGATGCTGATGAGATCGCGGCGCTCGAGGTCGCCGAGGACGCGGTTCACCGATACGCGCGAAGCGCCGGTGAATGCCGCCAGCTCGTCCTGCGTCAAGGTCAGCTCCAGCTCTCCCGACCCACTCGCCCCGTTCGCCTGAGCGAGGTCCAGCAGATATTTGGCCACCCGGCTCGGGACGTCCAGGAAGATGAGGTCCTCGACCCGGTCCGACAGGCGCCGGACCGTCTTCGCGAGGGCTTCGAACACGACCCTCGTGGCCGCCGGGTGGGCCTCGACGAAGGACAGGAAGTCCTCCCCGGCGAGAAGCGCGCAGCGGGTGTCCTCGAGCGCCGTGGCGGTCGCCGACCGCGGACCGCGGTCGAACAGCGCGAGCTCGCCGAAGAACTCGCCGCCCCGGAGGAGCGCGACGAGCGCCTCCTGGCCGAACTCGCCGGGCAGCGCGATCTTCACGGCGCCCTCGAGCACGACGTAGAAGTGCTGGCCCGGATCGTCCTTCCGGAAGATCGTGTCGCCCCGCTTGAACGCCTTCTGCCGCATGCGCTCCGCGAGCCCCGCGAGCTCCGGATCGGAGAGCTTCGCGAAAAGCGGGACGCGCTTCAGGTACTGGACGAGCTGCAGGTCAGGCATCGCGGGAACGGTACGCCACTCTTGACGCCCAACGCATCATTGGCGGTCCTATGGATGAGGTGTACATCTCGGGCGCGCTCACGGCGATCGCGGATGGCGCGCGGGCGCGCGTGTTCTACGAGCTGCTCGCTGAGATCGTGACCGACTGCGGACTCCGGCCATACCTTCCGCACCAGTCGACCGATCCGGTGACCGCGCCCGACCTCGATCCCGCGAGCGTGTACGAGATCGACCGGGCCCGCGTGGCCCGGAGCGGGCTCGTCATCGCGTACGCCGGGACCCCGTCATTCGGTGTCGGCATCGAGGTCGAGATCGCGCGCGAGCGTGGGATCCCGGTGATCCTCGTCGCCGAACGCGACCGAACCGTGTCGCGCATCCTGCTCGGCTCGCCGGCGGTCGTCGACGTCGTCCGCTTCACCGATCTCGCCGCGCTGCGGCAGGCGCTCGGCGACGCGATCGCGCGCGTGACGAAGATCACGAGCGATCAGGCACCCGATGCCGTCGTGCAGCGATTCCTCGGAAGCCTCGGCGCGGCGCGCCAGCTCCCTGAAGCCGAGATCGCGGCGCTCCTGCGAGTGGCCGAGCTCGACGGCGAGCCGGCGAGCGCGATCCGCAAGGCGATCGCGGACGGCAAGCTGTTCGGCGCGGGCCTCCGCGACCTGGTCGGCCGCCACGCGTTGCGAGGCGGCGATCTGGCGGCCTTCGTCCTCCACGACATCCTCGAGCGGCCGTTCGCCGAGATCGCCCGCACGCTCGGTGCGGACCCCCGCGCCGTGCGCCGGTGGGTGGAGCAGTCACGGGTCAAGCTGCAGCTGGCCGCTGACGCCGACCTCGCGGTCATAGGACAATGGCTCGTGACCGAGCTCATCGCGCCCCCGACGCGCGCCCTGCAGCTCCGTCTATTCACGAAAGCAGCGCCTGCGGCGGACGCGTCCGAAGGACAGCGTGAGAAGAAAGTGGAGAGTCATGAGCAAAGGCCAACGGAAGCAGAAGACCACCGGCAAGCTGGGCTGGCGGTCGAAAAAGGCGAACCACGGGCGTAAGCCCGGGATGGGCCGCGGGAAGCGCAACTAGGGCCCAGATCGATCGGAAATGAGAAGGAGCCGCCCCTCGGGGGGCGGCTCCTTTGTGTTCTAGGACCTGAACGCGATCACGTGCGCTTGCGGGTCGTCTTCTTCCGCCCGGTGCTCTTCCGGGCCGTGGTCTTCTTGCGCCCGCCGGTGCTCTTCCGAGCGGTCGTCTTTTTGCGGCCGGTGCTCTTCCGGCCCGTTGTCTTCCGGCCGGTGGTCTTGCGGCCGGTGGTCTTGCGGCCGGTGGTCTTGCGGGCCGTCGTCTTCTTGCGGCCGGTGCTCTTGCGCGCGGTCGTCTTCTTGCGCCCGCCGCTCGCACTCGTCTTCCGACCGCCGCCGGCACGCGTGGTCTTCTTGCGTCCGCCGCCGCTCATCCCGCCTGATGCGGGCATTGGCGCCGGCGGCGGGGGCGTGCCCGGAAGCGGTGACGGCCAGCTCGACGCCGGCTCCTGCTGGGATCCAGACCACGTGTCGCCACGATTGCCTTGTTCCATTGGGACCTCCACCTGTTGATGCGTCGTGGTGTGGCATACCGCGTTCTTCGCATCGTCGCAAGCGGATGACGATCGATCTCGTCAGCTCTGTGCGCTACGGAGCGCAGCCTCGTTGCGCGACCGATCCCGGATCGCCGAGCGTGAGCGCGATCTGCGCGTGCTCGCCGGTCTCCGCCGTTACCTGCAGGACGTACGACCCACCGGCCATCGGCGTCCCGAGCGTCCCCGCGTACACGCCGTAGCGATCGGTCACGACCCGGAAGGCGTAGTGCTGCCCCTGCCCGTCGACCGCGATCGCGGCGCTCCCCTGCGGCCGGAACCCATAGACGTAATAGATGCGCAGTCCGTCGCTGCGCGCGGCGGACACGATGAGGCCCTGGCGGCAGTCGGCGAGCGAGCGGCCGGGGAGCTCGATCACGAAGCGAGCGAGCGGCTCCGCCAGCGCGTCCTCGATCGCCGCCTCCGGAGGCACGCCCGCGCCCATCCGCTGGAGCATCGGCACCAGGGCCGGGCGGCCGATCCGGTCGAGCAGCACACGCACCGCCTCAGCGGCGACCCCGTACGCGTGGCCGCCGAAATCGGTGTTGTTCTGCAGCCACGACCGTTGATCCCCGAAGATCGTGAGCACGGCCGGATCGTTCGCCAGGAGCGAGAGGGCCGTGGCCCGGTCGACGCCGAACGCGTCGCCCGACTCGACGATCGTCGCGAGCCCCTCATCCAGCCACGCCGGGACCGAGTCGCCGGTGAGCCGGTGGACGGCGACATGGCTGAGCTCGTGGCGGAAGATCGTCGTGCGGCCCGCGCCCAGGATGCTCTCCCCGTTGATCGCGACCGCGTCGATCCCGGCGAGCGTCACGCCGCCGGTCTGGCGCGCGAGGAGTCCGGCCGTGTCGGCCGAGAACCCGAACTGGCGCTCGAGAGCGTTCGCGAACGACTCGCGTGACGTGAACAGGAAGACGGCCGGCGGATCGTCGAACTTCCGGCCGAAGTAGGCCTCGACCGCGCTCGCATCCTGGAGCAGCGTCGCGAAGATCGCGTCGGCGATCGGTGCCGACATCGAGGTCTCGGTCCACAGATCGACCGGGCCCGTGCCGGCCCGCCTGAAGTCCGCCCCGAGCCGCTGTCGCAGGAGCACCAGCGCGACCTCGCGCTGCAGCATCTGCGCGGATGCGGACCCCGCCGGCGGTGCCAGGCAGAAACCCGGCGCATCGGTCGGCGCGAGCTGCGCGCAGGCATCCTGCCGCCGTCCAAGCAGGACCGTCGGGTCGCTCGTGTCGGACGCGATGGGCAGGGCGAGGCAGAAGGACGCGAGGGCCGCGGGGTCCTCGCACGGACGCGCCTGGTCGATGAGCCGCGCCGGCGCGACGTCAGGCGAACGGAACGGGGGCAGGGTCGCGCAGAACGTGAGTGGCGCGGTGTCGCACTGGGCGGCCGATGGAGCGGGAAGCCGCGGACCGATCCAGACCAGCAACACCGCCGCGACGCCGGCGACGACGAGGACCGCGACGAGCTGGGTGCGCCTCAGGTCTGGCGCTCGGCGAGCAGGTAGGCCCCGACCGCGATCAGCACGATCGGCACGAGGTACGGCTCGATCGACGCGGGGATGAACGACGTCCCGGTCACCAGCCGGCCGGCCGCGACGACGCCGAGGAGCACGGCGGGCACGAGGGGCCAGCGGTGCTGCGGGGAGAGCGCGAACGCGACGACGAAGCCGATCGCGATCACGCCGACGAACGCCGGCGCCGCGGACTCAGGACGCATCGCGATCCACGTGGGGAGCAGGAGCGCGACGCCGAACGACACGAGCGTGACCATCGGGATGAGGTAGACGTATTGACGGCCGCGCAGGTACGAGATGAGGAACGCGGCTCCCATCGCGATGAACAGGTAGGACGCGGCGTTCGGCACGCCGAGCGGCTGGAGCACGAACGGCACCCCGAGCGCGATGACCACGAGCCCACCCAGAACGCCCCGACGGCGCGGAGCGACCGTCGCCGGAGCGACCGGAACGGACGATGCGGCCGGGGATCCGATGAACGCCGGCTGCGGGCCGCGGGCCGGCTGCGGCCGCGGCGTCGCTACCTGCAGGCGGATCTCCTCGCGCAGGACGCTCGCCTTGAT
>DATCOR010000104.1:0-7343 GCA_036564585.1 Candidatus Limnocylindria bacterium
CGATGTAACCGCGCGGATCGTCCCGCACGCGCGCGCGGTACTCGTCCAGGTCCTTCTTCGGCGCGTGCGGGCCGATGAGCATCCCGTACCCGCCGCTCTCGTTGACCGACTTCACGACGAGGTCGGCGATGTGCTCGAGGATGTACGCGCGGTCGGTCGGATCGGCCGCGACGTAGGTCTTCACGTTCGGCAGGATCTCGTCCTCGCCGAGGTAGTACTTGATGATCGTCGGCACGTACGCGTAGATCGCCTTGTCGTCGGCGAGGCCCGTCCCGATCGCGTTCGCAACGGTGACCCGGCCCATCCGGCAGGTCGCGAGCAGGCCGGGCACGCCGAGCAGCGAATCGGCGCGGAACGCGAGCGGATCGAGGAAGTCGTCGTCGACGCGCCGGTAGATGACGTCGACGCGCCGCCGGCCGCGGGTCGTCCGCATGTACACGGCCGCGTCGTCCACGAACAGGTCCGATCCCTGCACGAGATCGATGCCCATGGACTTCGCGAGGAACGCGTGCTCGAAGAACGCGGAGTTGTGCACGCCGGGCGTGAGGAGCACGACTGTCGGATCGTCGGAGCCTGGAGCGACCGCACGCAGGACGTCGAGCAGGTCCTGCGGGTAGCCCTCGACCGGCCGCACGTGATAGTCGGCGAAGATCTGCGGCCACACGCGCTTCAGGACGCGACGGTTCTCGACGACGTACGAGACGCCAGACGGAACGCGCAGGTTGTCCTCGAGCACGAACCAGGTCCCCCGCCCGTCGCGCACGAGATCGCTGCCGACCACGTGCGTGTACACGCCGAGTGGCATGTCGACGTTGCGGAACTCGCGGCGGTAGCCTCGCGCGCCGAGCACGAGCTCCGCGGGGATGAGGTCGGTGCGCAGGATCCGCTGCTCGTGATAGATGTCGTGGAGGAACAGGTTGAGCGCCCGGACGCGTTGCTCGAGGCCGCGCTCGATCCGCTTCCAGTCCTCGGCCGGGACGATCCGCGGCACGAGGTCGAACGGCATCGTCTTCTCCGGGCCGCTCGGGTCCTGGTTCACCGAGAAGGTGATCCCCTGGGCCTGGAACGACAGGTCGGCCGCCCGCTGGCGCTTCTGGACTTCTGCGGCGCTGAGCGTCGCCAGTCGTCGGGCGAGCTCCGCGTAATGCGGCCGCACCTGACCGGGCGCCTCGAACATCTCGTCCCAGAACCCGCCGGGGGCGTACGAGGGCAGCACGCTCGCGCGGGAGCCGGTGGTCACGCGACCGCCGCGGTCACGCCGTCGAGCTCGAGGACCTCGGCCCGCTTCGTGGCCGCCAGCCGGCCGATGGCCGGCCCGCTGAACGTGCCCGACGTCGGAGAGACGTCGGCGAAGTCGCGTCCGACCGCCACGGTGAGGTAGTCCAGCCGGGTGCGGCGCGAGTGCGTTGGGTCGAAGCCGATGACCTCCACGCCGCCATCGCGCCGCTCGACGAACGCCTCGACCCAGGCGTGTGGCGCGCCCTCGCCGATGAGGTGTCCCGACACGTAGCGGGCGGGCACGTTGAGCAATCGAAGGACCGCCAGCAGGATGTGCGCGTAGTCCTGGCAGACCCCGCGGCCGAGATGCAGGGCCATCGCCGCCGGCGTGCTGTACCCGGTGATGCCGAACTGGTAGGTGATCGACTTGGCCGCCCAGCGGTGCGCGAGCTCGGCGCGCTCGGCGGCATCGACCGCCGCGTGCGCGATGTCCAGCGCCGCGCTGATGAGGCGCTTGTCCGGCGCGGTGAGCGCGGTCGGTCGCAGGTACGAAAGACGCTCTGCGTCGTTGCGCCAGGGCAGGCCCTCACCGCCACTCAGCTCCGTCGTCCGCTCGAGCCGGAAGGCCGCCTCGAAGTCGATCGCCTGCGGTACCCGGTTCGCATTCACGCGCGCGACCCGGTTCCCGAACTCGTCGCGCTCCCACACCAGGCGATGGTCGCCTTCGGTGCCGCGCACGACGAGCTCGTGATGCAGCAGCCGCTGGCCGCGATACGAATCGCGCGGGACCATCAAGAGGCGCTGGTGGAGATCCCACACCGGCCCGGTGTACGTGTACCGGTAGTGCTGCCGCACGCGAAAGACGGCGCGCTGGACCCGAGGCCAGTCCGGCCGGCCGCTCAGGACTCTGCCCGCGCGGCGGCCTCCGCGTTGTCAGCGTCCTCTTCCTGCGGCGGGCCGCCCGGCCGCTCGGCGGTGATCTCGTCGGACCAGACGGTGAACTTGGCGAGGCGCGCGTTGCCGTAGGCGGTCGAGAGCGCGCAGTCGACCGCATCGCGGCCGCGCCCGATGACCACGCGCCCGACGCGCGGCGTGTTGTGGCGCGCGTCGAACGTGTACCACCGGCCGCCGACGTACGCCTCGAACCAGGTGTGGAAATCCATCGGGACGTCCGGCGGCTCGATCGCGATGTCCGGCAGGTAGCCGAACGTGTAGCGCGCGGGGATGTTCAGCGCCCGGCAGAGCGCGACCGACAGCAGCGCGAAGTCGCGGCACACGCCCATCCGCTGCTGATACACGTCGAACGCCGTCGTGGCAGGCGTGGAGGACCCGTTCACGAATTGGATGTTGTGATGGACCCAGTCGCACACCGCCTGGATCCGCTCCCAGGTCGGCGCGGTGTTGCCGAACAGCTCCCACGCCACATCGAGGAGCTTGTCCGACTCCACGTACCGGCTCGGCAGCGTGAACACGATCGCGTCGTCCGGCAGGTCCTCGACCGCGTTCAGCGCGGCGTGCGGCACGACCGGATCGGGCGTCTCGGGGATCTCGACGACGGCGTCGTAGCGGACGGCCGAGGTGCCCTCGGGCGCGACGAAGCGCCAGCAGTTGTTGCCGAAGAGGTCGGTGTACTCGTGGATCGCGAGCTGCGGGTCGCTCCAGGTCGATTCATAGACCGCGAGGTGATCCGCGTCGGCGCGCGGCTTGACGAGCATGAGCATGGGGACCGGGGCGGTGGTCTCCCAGACGAACTCACAGCCGACGCGGATGCGCATGCCCGAAGTCTACCGAGCCAGGATGCGCATCCCCGCCGCGGGTGCGTCCTTCGCGAAGACGAGCACCGTATACGCGCCCAGGCCGTTCGGCTCGAGGAGCACGTCGATCGCGGAGCGCTTGCTCGCCGCGCGCAGCTGGTCGAGCGGATCGGTCGGCCGGCCGTACTGCTCCCGCACGCCGAGGCCAAGGAGCGCGTCCCGCTGGGTGGTCATCCCGGCGAAGCTCAGGCCGGCGCCCTCGGCGGCCCGGCGGATCGCGGTGATGTTCACGCTCGCGGTGAGGTCGTGGGCGCCGGGCGCCGCGAGCGCGTCGGCGACCAGCCGGTGCCGGGAGAAGCCGCGCAGCGTGCCGGCACCGCCGCGGCTCAGGAGGTCCACCTCCTCGCCGCCGTAATCGATGATCACGAGGTAGCCCTGCGCGAGCGCCGCGGCGAGCTGCGCGACCCAGCTCTCGGCGCCGAGGCTCACCTCCCATCGCCCGCCCACCGGCAGGCTGTCGGGCACGCGGTAACGAAGGTCGGGGTGGCTCGGCGCGCGCAGCGTCTCGACGAGCGCGCCGTCCTTCGCGTCCACGTACACCTCGCGCACGCCGTCGTCGCTCCGCACCATCACGTGCACGGGGAACGCGTCGAGCACCTCGTTCGCGAACACGATGCCGCGGATCGGCGCGAGCGTTCGCGCGACCGACGCCCAGCGCAGCTCGCGGCCCTCGAGGGCCAGGGCCTGCTGCTCGCGGAGCCGCGGCGACACCTCGACGATCGCCGGCCGCGCGGTGCGCGCCGCCTCGCCCTTCTCCTTCCCGAGCGCGTCGAGCAGATCGCGCATCAGGATGCCCCGCCCCGCGCCGGCTTCGACGAGATCCCACTGGGCCGGTTTGCCGATCCCGCTCCACGCGTCGATCGCCGCCCGCGCGAGCGCACGCCCGAAGGCCGGCCCGAGCTCCGGCGACGTGAGGAAGTCGGCGCCGTCGAAGCCGATCGCGGCGTGCGCGGTGTAGTAGCCGTCCTGCGGGTCGTAGAGCGCCGCGTCCATGAAGTCCGCGAACGTGATCGGGCCGCTGGCGCGGATGCGCGCGACGAGCCGGTCGCGGAGGGTCACGCGAGGAGCTTCGCGCGGATCGTATCTAGCTCGGCCTGGGTCACCCCGGCCATGCGCAGGTAGGCCTCGGCTCCGCCAAACGCGAGCCGCAGCGTCGTGAGGACCTCCTCCATGACCCACGCGCGCTTCGCGACGCCCTCGTCCACCGCGCCGGCACGGTCGGGGTTCACACCCTTGAACCGTTCGTACTCGCTGGCGAGCTCGATGTCGCTCGCAGCGTAGTCAGCGACAACCTCGTCACCGGGAACGCCGAGCGCCGCAAGCAGGGTCGCGACGACGATGCCGGTGCGGTCCCGACCGGCCACGCAGTGCAGCAAGATTCCGGGTTCGCTCCGCGCGATCGCCGAGATGGCGTCGGCCAACCCGCCGTCGCGAACAGCGATCCGCCGCAGCTCATCGGAGAGGGTGCCAGCGTGTGCGGCGTCGTGCAGCGCCATGATCCGGAGTGCGGTCAGCGGCACGCGGCAGTACGCCGTGCCTTCGGCATATGGGCTCGGCGTCTCGGCCACCTCGTCATCCCCGCGAAGGTCGATGACTGTGCGGATCCCGTGCGCGCGCATCGCGTCGCGGCCCGCTGCGGACAACGTGCCAATGATCGAGGCGCGCACGAGGCGTCCCCGCGCGAGTGCCGAGTTGCCGGCTTGGAGCCCGCCGAGGTCGCGAACGTTGAGGCAGGCATCCCAGTCGAGACGCCGGTCGGCCGCGGCTATGCGTTCCAGCGGGGCGGGCCCGGCGGCCGGATCTCGGGCGGACGGATCGAGTCGCGCTTCGACTCGTCGCCGAGCGGGATGTGCTCGGACGGCTTCCACGTGCGCGCAGAGGCGAGCTCTTCCTTCGCGAGAACGGTGACCCCGAAGCGCTGGTACGTGGAGAGCTCGAAGTTCGGCGTCTCGCCGAGCGCGCCGTGCGGGCACACCTCGACGCAGTCGCCGCAGTAGATGCAGCGCACGACGTCGAGCTCGTACGTCTGCAGGTCGCGCTCGCGCATCATCAGCGCGCCGGTCGGACAGGTCTCGGCGCACGCGCCGCACGACACGCAGTCGGTGTAGCTGAGCGAGACGTTCCACGGCGTGGTAACGATCGAGTCGTAGCCGGCGCCCATGAGGCCGTAGCAGTTCGCGCCGATGACGTCGCGGCAGATCCGCACGCACTGCGTGCAGTTGATGCACTTGTTGAGGTCGCGAAGGATGAAGTCGTGGCTGAAGTCGTACTCGTAGTCGTGGTAGTCGATCGGCTCGGCGCGGTGGAACCGGTTCTCGGTTAGCCCGTGCTCGAGCGAGAGCCGCTGGAGGTGGCAGCGTCCGACGTCGGGGCACACGCACTGGAGGCAGCGCGCTGCTTCCTTCTCCGCACCGGCCTTGTCGTAGCCGTTCTCGATGAGCTGGAAGCTCTTCACGCGATCCGCGAACGGGAGGAACGGCATGCGGACCTGCGGCTCCTCGGGCTTGTACGGGACGATGTCGATGAGCTCGGGGACCCGCTCCTCTTCGCGGATCTCCTCGGCCACCACGGACATGTCGTCGCCGGCGAGGTAGCGGTCCATCGCCTTCGCCGCGAGCTTGCCCTGCGCCACGCACTGGATCACCGTCACCGGCCCCATCTGCGCGTCGCCGCCGGCGAAGACTCCGGGCCGGTCCGTCATGAGCGCGCCGTTCGCCACGATGGTCTCGCGCCGCGTCTTGCGCATGCCCGGCGTCGTCTCCATCCAGTCGAGGACCGGGGACTGGCCGATCGCGGGGATGACCGTGTCGCACTCGATGGTGAACTCCGAGCCCTCGACCGGGACCGGCCGGCGCCGGCCCGAGGCGTCCGGCTCGCCGAGCGCCATGCGCTGGAACTCGACGCCGCCGGCGCGGCCGTTCTTCTCGATGATCCGCACCGGCGCGGCGAAGAACTCCAGCTTGATCCCCTCGTGCTCGGCGTCGTCGACCTCGGTGTAGTGCGCGCCCATCTCCTTACGGCCGCGGCGGTACACAACGGTCACCTCCGCGCCGAGGCGTCGCGACGTACGCGCGCAGTCGAACGTGGTGAACCCACCGCCGAGGACCACGACCTTGTTGCCGGCCCCGACCGGCACGGGGTCGCCGGACGCGTTCTGGCGGAGGTAGTTGATCGCTTCGATCACGCCGGGCAGGTCCTCGCCGGGGATGCGCAACTCGTTGCTGGTCCAGGCCCCGATGCCGAGGAAGATCGCGTCGTAGCCCTGCGCGAAGAGGTCGTCGATCGTGAAGTCACGCCCGAGCTTCATGCCGCCCTTGAACTCGGCGTCGCGCAGCTGCCAGACGGAGTTGAGCTCCTTGTCGAGCTTCACCTTCGGGAGGCGGTACTCGGGGATGCCGTAGCGGAGCATCCCGCCCTGCTTCTCCATCATGTCGAACACCGTGACCGCGTGGCCCTTGAGCGCGCTGTAGTACGCGCACGTGAGCCCGGCCGGGCCGGCGCCGATGACCGCGACGCGCTTGCCGGTCGCGGCCTGTTGCGGGAACGGCGTCGGGGCCTGGTCCATCTCCATGACGAGCTCGCCGGTGTACCCGTGGCACTGGCAGATGGCGATCTCCTCTTCGACGAGACCGCGCCGGCAGACCTCCTGGCACGGCTTGGGGCAGACGAGCCCCAGCGCGTACGGGAACGGCAGGACTTCCTTCACGAGGCGCGCGGCCTCGACGTGCTGCCCCTTCGCCATGAGCTCGAGGTAGCCCGGGATGTCGATGTGCGTCGGGCAGCCGACCTGGCACGGCGGCATGCAGTACGCGTTGTGGTCCGAGAGGATGTACTCGAGGTTCTGCTTGCGCATCGAGAAGAGGCCATCGCTCGTCGCGATGACCTTCATCCCCGGCTCGACCGCGAGGTGGCAGCTCGGCTGCGGGCGGTCGAAGCCGTCGACGTCGACGAGGCATATCCGGCAGGCCGCCGCCGGTGCGAGCTTCTCGTCGTCGCAGAGGGTCGGCACGTTGAAGCCGGCCCGCTGCGCGGCGCGGAGGATCGACTCGCCGACGACGGCGGTGACGTCCTGGCCGTCGATCGTGATCTGGCAGACCGGCTGGCCCGATGGGATCTCCCCGTGATGTGAGACGGTCGGGATCTGGGACTCGGAGGGTCCGTAGTCCTTGATCAAGCTCATGGTTGCGCCATCGTCTCGTAGCGCCGCGACCGAGCGGGCGCGCACGTGCCGGTCGGGCACGTGTGGCCCTCGATGTGCGAGCGGTAGTCGTCCGCGAACTCGGTCATCGTGGTCTTCAGGATCGACGCGCT
>DATCOR010000140.1:0-3435 GCA_036564585.1 Candidatus Limnocylindria bacterium
GCGCAGGTCCGCGCTGCCGGGGAGCGCGGCGAGAGCACGTTCCACCTCGATGCGGGAGCGCTCGCGGCGGCGCGGCCCGACGTGCTCCTCGGTCAAACGCTGTGCGCGGTCTGCGCGGTCACGATCGCGCAGGTCCCGGCGACGATCCATCCCGCGCCGACCGTCGTGCCGCTCGATGGCGACTCGCTCGAAGGCATCTTCGCCGACATCGACCGCGCCGGCGTTGCGCTCGGACGCCGCGACGCGGCCGCGCGCCTGGTCGCCGACCTGCGCACGCGGATCGCGCACGTCGAGTGGCTCGTCGCCGGCTCACCGCGGCCGCGGGTCGCGTGCCTCGAGTGGCTCGCGCCCCTGTTCAACGCCGGCCATTGGGTGCCGGAGCAGGTGGCGTTCGGCGGCGGCAACGATGTCCTCGGCGCGCCGGGAGCGCGGTCGCACGAGCTGACGCTCGCGGATGTCGCGGAGGCCGACCCGGACATCATCGTGCTCATGCCGTGCGGGTTCGACGCCGACCGCGCGGTGGTCGAGTCGCGCGCGCTCGCTGCCGATCCGGCGTGGGACCGGCTCCGCGCGGTCCGTGACGGCCGGGTGATCGCCGTCGACGGAAACGCGTACTTCAGCCGCCCCGGTCCGCGGGTCGTAGACGGGATCGAGCTGCTCGCGTCGCTCTTCCATCCGGATCGCAGCGTCACCCCAAAGGGCGTGCGAGCGATCCGGCTTCCTACTCCGAGCGCTTCGTCTTCTGCCGCATGACCTCGGTCATCGACGGCGCGCCGTCGGGACGCGACACGATCCGCACGTCGTCGCCGGCGCCGACCTCGCCCTCCGCGACGATCCGGAGGTAGGCGCCCGGCCGGCCACCGTCGATGAACTCGTCGATGAAGCCGGCCCGGTCCATGCGGAGCTCGAGCTTGTAGCAGGGCAGCCGCGGCTGGGTGACCTCGAGCAGCGCGGTCCCGACCCGCCACCGCTCGCCGACCCGCGTGCCGCTCACGTCGAGGCCCTCGGTCGTGAGGTTCTCGCCGAACGTCCCCGAGTCGAGTGGCCGGCCGAGCCGCTCGCCCCACCAGTCGAGGTCCTCGCGCGCGTACGCGTACACGGCCTTGCGGTCCCCGCCGTGCACGCGCCGGTCGGACTGGTCGTCGCCTGCGAGATTCACCCCGCGCACCGCGACGCGTCGGGCGACCGGTTCCTTCCAGATGCTTGTGCGCACGAGCGTGTCACCGACCTGTATCTCGCGCGGCCGCCCGACATTCACGGAAGCGATCCGGGCGGTCACCCCCGGCGCATCATGGAGGACGTGCGGGTACGCAAGCGGTACGTTGCGCTAGGGCTGCTCATGATCGCGATCGTATCGCTCGTGGTCGTCGGCTCGATCCAGGGCACGCAGCAGCGCGAGCTCATGGACCGCAGCTTCGTGACACTGGGCCGCTTCCCCGACGCCGTCGCCGTGTACACGCTGCACGAGGACCGCCAGATCATCGAGACATACGTCACCGCGCACACGGCCGACGAGATCCGCGCCTACTACGACCTGCGCCTGCACGAGATGAGCTGGCAGGGGCCGGGCCCGGAGTGGACCGAGGGAGACTTGACGATGCGCTGTTACGGCGACCCGACTGGTCGGCTCGCCGCGAAGCTCGGGACGCGGGCGGTGCCGCAGACCAACTCGTTCGCCTACTCGATCCAGATGACTCGAGACGGCTGCACCCAGAGGACAAGCTGATCGATCGAGGGCGCTAGGCTCGACCGATGCTCATCAAGAAGCACGACGCGGCGATCTCAGAGGACGAGTGGCGCGGCTTCCTCGCGTCGCGGGATTTCGGGGAGCTCATCGCGAGCGGGCGCGGTCGCGACGTCCCGGTGGTCGTACCGACCCACTTCATCTACGACGGCGAGCGCACGATCCGGCTGCACCTCGCGGTCCCGAACCCGGTGTGGGAGGCACTCGCCGAGAACCCGCTCGCCCTCGTGTCGGTGTACGGCGACTACACGTACATCCCGACCCAGTGGAACGCGGAGCAGGGCAGCGCGATCGAGTACGGCGTGCCAACGTCGTACTACGCGGCGGTCCAGGCCGTCGTGCGCACGCGGCCGGTCGACGATCCCGAGGAGCTCGCCTCGATCCTCCGCGCGCAGCTCGCGCACTTCCAGCCGGAGGGTGGCCACGCGCCGGTCGAGCCGGACAACGACTACGGGAAGCAATTCCGAGCGATCCGCGGCATCGTCGGCACCATCGAAGACGTCCACGCGAAGTTCAAGTACGGCGGGAACCGCACCGTCGAGCACCGTCTGCGTATCGCCGACCGCCTCGCCAAGCGCGACGACGGATACGACGCCGCCGCTCGCGCGCAGCTGCTTCGCCGGACCGCGCGATGAATCGTGTCGCTCGGTGGGTCGTCGTGAGCGTGCCGGCATATGTGATCTTCGGCGGCCTTCTCCATTTCCCTGGCAGCCTCGACAATGTCGGCCTCGAGCCAGGCCCGCTCGTCTTCGGCGCGGTCACGGGCCTGCTCATCGGCGGCACGCAGCTCATCGCGTTACGAGGGATGCTCGCCCGTCCATGGCAATGGCCGCTCGCGACGGCCGCGGGCATGGCGATCACGCACGAGATCGGCGACGGCCTCTCGCCGGACGTCGGTTACCTCCCGGTGGCGATCGTCGGTGGCATCGCCGTTGGTATTCTCCAGGCCGCGGTAGTGCGGCAGCCGCTCTGGGCGGTGACAACGGCCGCCGCATTGACGATCGGTATCTTCGGTGGCTACACGCTGGCCTTCGCTGTCGGCTTCAACAGCATCTTCGACGACGACGCGCTCGCACGCCAGGGGATCATGACCGGCCTCAGTGCGGTCCTGTACGCCCTCTTCACGGCCCCGATCTTCGCACGAATTCGGCCCGACAACGGCCTTCCTATACTCGCTTCGACGCCGGAGCTTTCCCCGGCGCCGAACCGAATACGGAGCGGGAGGAACTCATGAACTCGAGCCTCATCTCCAAGATCGAGAAGGCGAAGCGGTACGCGGAAGAACCCGATCGGGTCCAGTTCCAAGCTCTCGAAGCGACGTTCCGAGGCGACAACGGGACCCATACGATCCGCCTCTCCGGAGATGAGTGGATCTGCGAATGTGATCACTTCCAGGTCCACGGACTCTGCTCTCACGTCATGACCTTGCAGCGTCTCTTCGCCGCGAATCTCTCCGACGCAGCGCGATACACCCAAGAGCGACTCATCGCCACCGCCTAGACCGTCCCCGCGCACAACTGAATACGCGGATCACCAGCGAAGCCGGTGCAATTCCGGCAGGGTCCCGCCACCGTAACGGCCGATCGGCCGAACTCGGGTCGCCTGGTCCTCCGCTCGCGGCCAACACACCTTCGCGAGAAAGGGTGAGCCAGAGATGACTCGACGCTTCGCGCTGCTATTCGCACTGCTCT
>DATCOR010000153.1:0-21518 GCA_036564585.1 Candidatus Limnocylindria bacterium
GCGTCGGAAGCCGGGATCGTCCACGTCTGTACGATCGCGGGCACGGCGGCTCGGCGTTACGTCATTGGCATAGACGCACGCGCTACGAACGCAGGGACCGATTGCGGTCCGCTGATCGGGGGAGATCGGATCCTCATGGCCAGGCGTGACCCAGCACAGCTCTTGGTGCTCGACGAAAAGACCGGAAAGACGCTGCGGACCCTCCCTCTGGCGGGTGTCCCCGCACGCCTCGTGCAGTAGGACGTCCGTACTCCCTCGCGCGGAACCTCAATAAGAGACCGCCCGCCTAAGGTTTGGGACATGGCAGTGATGACTCCTCGGGCGAACGAGCTATCCGTGCTCATGCGCGCGGCCGATGCGCTTCTGAACGCGGCGACGGATGAGGCGAGCGTGCTCTCGCACGCCGTCGAGCTGCTCGGCGACCAATTCGGCTACTCGATGCGCTACCTGCTGCTTTACGACGCCGAGCGCGACGAGCTCTACACGGGGATGGCGGCGGGCGAGGGCAGCATGGACCTGGGGGTCATGAACTACCGAATGTCCGCCGAGCGCGGGCTCACCGGGGCGTGCGCGCGATCGCGCACGATCCTCAATGTCGGTGACGTGTCGAGCGATCCTCGATACATCGCGGCGTCGCCCTCGTGCCGATCGGAGATGTGCGTCCCGCTCATCGCGCGCGGTGATCTGCTCGGTGTCCTCACCGTGCAGAGCCCGAAGACCGACGCGTTCTCGCTCCAGGACGAGCGGCTGCTCTCGGCCTTCGCAGGGCTCGTGTCGCTCGCCCTCATGCACGCGCGCGAGCACGCCGCCCGCCGCAGCGACATCGAGGAGCTCCAGGCCGTGAACGAAGTCGCCCGGCGCGCGACCCAGCTCGACCGCGACGGGACGCTCCAGACGATCGTCGAGGCGTTCCAGCGCGTGACGACGGCCGACTCGACCGCGGTCTTCCTCTGGGATGAGGAGACCGAGTGGCTCGAGGTCGCGACGATGGTGTACGAGCCGCGGTACTACTCGATGGAATACGAAACAACCGTGCGCGACACGAAGGTGAAGCTCGGCGAAGGCATCGTCGGCTGGACCGCCGAGCATCGCGAACCGGCGCTCATCCCGGACGTCGTCGCCGATCCGCGCGTGCTCCAGGTCACGGGCGTGCCGCTGGACCGCAAGTCCGCGATCGTTGTACCTCTCGTCGCCGACCAGCGCCTGCTTGGCGTCATCCGCGCGGTCAAGATGGGCGTGAACGCGTTCAGCGCGCAGCACTACCGCTTCGCCCAGACGCTCGCCAGCCAGGCGTCGCTGGCCATCTCCGCCGCAGCGTCGCACGAAGCCGTCCGGCGGCTGTCGGTCACAGACGAGCTGACCGGCGTCTACAACGGCCGACACTTCCGCGCGCGGCTGCACGAAGAGATCGAGCGCGCGAAGCGCGGCGACCGGCCGCTCTCGCTGCTCGTCATCGACAGCGACTCGCTGAAGGACGTGAACGACCGCTACGGCCACGAGGCCGGCAACCGGCATCTGGTCGCCATCGCCCAGGCCGTTCAGGGCCACATCCGTACGAGCGACGTCGTCGCGCGCTTCGGCGGCGACGAGTTCCTGGTCCTGCAGCCGGACGCGACACCCGAGGCGGCGGCGCTGGTCGCCGAGCGCATCCGCGTGGCCGTCGCGGCGGCCCGCGTGGTCGCGAGTGACGGCGGACACGTGAGCGGCACCGTCTCGATCGGCGTCGCGGGCTACCCGCGTTCCGCGACGGACGAGGATTCGCTCTTCCGCAGCGCCGACGCGGCCCTGTACGACGCGAAGCGGCATGGCAAGGACCGCGTCTTCATCGCCCCCGCGGCCTCCTAGCCAGGAAAGAGCGACCACCCGGCCCTGGGCAAGCGCCGCGATCCGCGGCGCCGCCCAGTCGACCGGAGCGGTCTGCGTTAGAGGGCCCCGGCGAGCCTCTTCAGAAGGTCGGCCGTCTCGGCCGAGATCGTCTTGCCGGTCTGTGCGTCAACCTCATGAACGAACGCCGCGCGGATGTTGTCCGCTGCCTTCTGGTTGCCCCGGAGGTCGGCGTCCTCGGCGTTCTTCAGCTTCTCGCAGAGCGAGTTCGCTATGCCTGCGTCCGCAACGAACTGCTGCACGTTTGTGCAGAGCGAGGTCGCCGTCACGGGGAGATAGAGGCGCGTCACCTGGGGCTCGTGGTCGCTCGCGTTGTCGGCAAACTCCGAGTTCAGGTGGACGATGTCGTAGTGCCACGGGATGCTCGTGAACGCGTGGTTCGAGAGCAGGGTGTGGTCGATGGCCTGCGAGTTCCCTTCGAAGACGTACGTGTACTGCTCGTTCACCGGCAGCGTGTCGATGAGGGTGTGAAGCTCGGTGCCCTTGAGCAGCGTGAGCGTGTCGCTGAACTGGAAGTCGTTCAGATCGCCGAGGACGGCGACGTTCCTCGGGCTGCGTCGCGACAAGTCACCGCGCGAGTGTCGCTGGGACGAGCGGGAACGCTAGTCGTTCAGCGTCGAGATCTTCGCTTTGATGCGGTCCTTGTTCGCCTGACCCTGGCCCTCGTGCTCCTTCTCCTCGAGGCGCTCCTCGGTGTCCTTCGCGTTGTGGGTGGGCTGCTGGCCTTCCTGGTTGTGGGGCGTCTTGTTGTCGTTCATGCCGGAAAGCGACGCAAATCCCGTGCCCTCAATGCGTGGCACGGCCCGTGCGCCGCCTGGGCGCATGAAAGACAAGCCAACGACCGAGAACTTCGGCAAACCTGACCTCGAGACCGAGCGCCTCATCGAACAGCAGGAGGGGATCGTCGCCGACAAGGGCCGGGTGAAGGACAGCGACCGCCCTGAGCCCAACGTGCCTCATCCCGAGGACCTCAGCATGATGGACAACGCGAAGACCAAGGGCCGCTAGACCTTCCTAAACTCGTCGGGTGCAGGCCCCCGGCCCCAACGTTCCGTTCCCCCCGATGGAAGCCGAGCTCGTCGACGGCCTGCCGACCGGCGAGCGCTGGCGGTACGAGCCGAAGTGGGACGGATTCCGTGGCGTCCTCGAGAACGACGGTGGCGAGATCGCGGTGTGGAGCCGGAACGGCCGTCCGCTCCTTCGCTACTTTCCCGAGCTTCGGGTCATCGGCGAACGGCTGCCGCCGCACTCCGCGCTTGACGGCGAGATCGTCATCGAGCGAGACGGCGCCCTCGACTTCGACGCGATGCAGCTGCGCCTGCATCCCGCCGAGTCACGGATCCGCAAGCTCTCCAAGGAGACTCCCTCGACGTTCATCGCATTCGACATCCTCTTGTGGGACGGCGAGGCGATCCACGAGCGGCCGCTCGCGGAGCGGCGCGTCGAGCTCGAGAAGCGCGCGACCGCGTTCACCCTGTCGCCGCAGACGAAGGACCGCGCGCTCGCTGAGCGCTGGCTCGAGCGGCTCGAGATGATCGGGCTTGACGGGGTGGTCTGTAAGCGCGCGGATCTCGCGTACAAGCCCGGCTCGCGCGAGGCCGTCGTGAAGGTGAAGCACCACAAGACGGCCGACTGCGTGATCGTCGGGTATCGGAAGAACGGCTCGCGGGTCGCGAGCCTGCTGCTCGGCCTGTACGGAGAGGACGGGACGCTCGACTTCGTCGGCCACACCTCCGGCATCTCGGGCGACCTGCAGAAGGATCTTCAGAAGCGGCTCCCGCCACTGGTGGAGGCCGGTCATCTGGGCGAGGGCCGGATGCCGGGAGGCGAGAGCCGCTGGTCGCAGGGCAGGGACCTCGAATGGGTCGAGGTCCGTCCCGAGATCGTGTGCGAGGTGCGCTACGACAAGATGGAGGCTCACCGCTTCCGTCACGGCACACGCTTCCTTCGCTTCCGCCCGGACAAGGATCCGACGGACTGCCTCTGGGACCAGGTCCGCCCCGCGGCCCAGCCAGGCGACCCGACGATCTCCGGTCTGCTCGAAGCTCGCGGCTCCCTCCCTCGGGCGTAGCTCGACCGGATTCGATGGGCGTAGGCTTCGGCGCGGTGAGTGGACGCAAGGTCAACGTCCTGGTCGTTGACGACCAGGAGGTGATCCGCGACACGTTGCAGACCGCGCTGGACGATGAGGGATTTACCGTCGAGACCGCGGCCAACGGGCGGGAAGCGCTCGAGATCCTCGGCCGCTGGAAGCCGTGCGTCGTCCTGCTCGATCTGATGATGCCGGTGATGGACGGATGGGCGTTCTGCGCGGAGCAGCGGCGGACAGGTGATAAGACGCCGGTCGTGCTCCTGTCGGCGGCGGGCGGACTCAATGAAGAGGCCAAGACCCTCTGCGCGGCCGGATTCATCGCGAAGCCATTCGACATCGACCACGTCATTAGCGCGATCGAAGGGGTCTGCTAGCCCGCCACCTGCGCCGGCTTCAGCTTCAGCCGCTCGAACAGCGGGATGAGGCTCGCGGGCGAGCTCCACATCCCGGCCATGAGATCGCCGACCTCCGCGATCCGCGCGGCCATCGTCTCCATCGTGAAGTCCGAGGCTTCGACGTCGGCCACCTCGTCCCAGCGCAACGGCGCTGACGCGCGGGCATCCTGCGTCGGCCTGATCGAGTACGCGCACGCGATCGTGCGATCGCGCGCGTTCTGGCCGAAGTCCACGAACACGCCGGTCCGGTCGGCGACCTTCCACGTCGTCGTCGCGATGTCGGGCACGCGGCGCTCGACCTCCTGCGCGAACGCCTTCGCGAACCGGCGCACCTCGGGGAACGGAAGCTCCGGGACGATCGGCGCGAGGATGTGGATCCCGGTCGAGCCTGACGTCTTCGGCCAGCTCGCGAGCCCCAGCTCGTCCATCACGTCCTTCACGACGAGGGCGATCGTCCGCACGTGCGACCAGGGATCACCGCCGCGCGGATCGAGGTCGATGAGCAGATAGTCCGGGCGTTCAACATCACCGATGCGCGACGACCAGGTGTGCAGGTCGATGCAGCCGAGGTTCGCGATCCACGCGAGCGCGGCCGCGTCGTTCACGACCGGGAAGTCGGCGGTCCGGCCGCTCGGGAATTCGATCAGGTACGTCTCGAGCCAGTCAGGGTGGGGCACGGGGACGCGCTTCTGATAGAAGAAGTGGCCGTCGACGCCGTTCGGGTAGCGGAGCATCTGCATGACGCGTTGCCGTACGTGCGGCAGCACCGCCGGAGCAACGGACACGTAGTAGTCGACAAGATCGCCCTTCGTGAGCCCACGCTTCGGGAAGAACACCTTCTCCCGGTTCGTGACGGTCACGTCCCGGCCAGCCACCTGCACGTATGCAGGATGACGCATCATGCGCTCGCGCGACGGCGGCTTGGGAGGCTGGAATGATCAGGCGCTTCGTCAACCGGAGCCTGCTGGACAAGTGGGGCTGGGGCGTCGGGATCGCCGACTTCTATTCAACGGTGGAGCGGGCCGTCTTCCGGCCGAAATGGCTCCGCAGCTTCCTCCACGGGACCTGGCTGGGTCATCCGCTCCACCCGCTGCTCACGGACGTGCCGGTCGGCGGCCTCACGATCGCGCTCATCCTCGATCTCCTCGGCATCTACGACGGCGCGAACTGGGCGACGCTCGTCGGGTTCGGTGGTCTGATCCTCGCCGCGATCGCCGGCCTCGTCGACCTCAGCGAGACCGACGGCAAGGCGCGCCAGTACGGCGGCGTCCATGCCACGTTGATGTTCGTGGCGCTCGTGTTCTACCTGTTCTCGCTCGTGGTGCGATTCGGCTACGCACCGGGCACGCCGTTCCAGTCGACGCTTCTCGCGGCCGCCGGGTATCTCTTCATCGTGCTGGGTGCGTACATCGGTGGTGACCTGGTCTTCACCTTCGGCAACATGGTCGATCGCCACGCCTGGCGAACGGGCGGGACGAAGTGGGCGGCCCTCGACGTGACCGAGGTGCCCGACCGCCAGCCGACGAAGGCGAAGGCCGGAGCGCAGAACCTGGTGCTCGTCCGGACTGGCGACAAGATCCAGGCGTTGCACGACACCTGCGCGCACGCCGGCTGCTCGCTGTCCGAGGGCAAGATCGTCGGCGACACGATCGAGTGCGGCTGCCACGGCTCGCGGTTCAAGCTCGCCGATGGCAGCGTGGTGGTCGGCCCCGCCACATTCGATCAGCCGTCGTACGAGGTGCGCCGGGCCGAGGGCAAGCTCGAGGTGCGCCTGGTCCATTAGGGCGCCGCACCCGACTACGCTCCCGCCATGGGACTGGTGTTCGGCTGCATCGCCCCGCACGGCGGGATCGCGATCGCCGAAGCGTGCGGGCCGGACGAACGCGCTCTCGCCGCCGTCACCCGGCGCGCAATGGAGGAGCTCGGCCGGCGCTTCGACCGCGCGAAGCCCGACGTGGCGATCGTTCTCACGCCGCACAACGTCCACGTCGATGGCGCGATGGCCGTGATCACGGCGGGGAACGTGTCCGGGGCGCTCGAGGGGCATCCGGATGTGCGGCTTCGGCTGGCCGTGGACCGCCCGTTCGCGCTCGCGATCCGCGATGCGATCGCCGCCGAGGGCATCCCCGTCGCGGGCGTGAGCTACGGCGCGAACGACGCGGCCGCTGCGATCTTCCCGATGGACTGGGCGGTCCTCGTGCCGCTCTGGTTCATGGGCGGCCGCGCCGATCCGCCCGTCCAAACGGTCGTCGTCGCTCCCGCCCGCGATCTCCCGTACGAACGCCACGTCGCCGCAGGCAAAGCGATCGCGAAGGCAGCCGCAAGTTCCACCAAACGAGTCGCCCTGATCGCGAGCTGCGATCACGGCCACGCCCACGATGCGAACGGCCCGTACGGCTTCACGCCGAAGTCGAAAGAGTTCGATGAACAGGTCGTGGCACTCATCAAGCGAGACGATCTGAGCGCGCTCATGAAGATGGACCCGAAGCTGCCAGTGGATGCGAAGGCGGATTCGTACTGGCAGATGCTGATGCTCCAAGGCGCGCTCGAACCCGGAGCATGGCGCGGCGAATTCCTGAGCTACGAAGCCCCCACGTACTTCGGCATGCTGTGCGCCTCGTACGTGCCGAAAAGCGCCCGGTGATAGGGGCTGGCGGGTACCTCACGAGGGAAGGCTCGTCCGTAGGTACGGCGTTGACTACTGACGCACGTGACGAGCGAGCTCGGGAGGTGCCCGCCAGCCCCTAACGCACGCCGTTCGCGTCTACGCCCGCGCGAGCCCCGCAGCAACCGCCGTATGCGCGGCGGCGTCTCGCAGTTCAGCGTGCACGAATCGTCGACGGAGCAGCGAGCGCGCAGCGGGGATCGCTGACGAGCCGCCGGTGCAGACGATCTCGATGATCTGCTCAGCCTTCACGCCGCTTCGATCGAGCACCTGCGTGAGTGCCGCGTCGATGCGTGCGAAGAGCGGCGCGATCGCGACTTCGAACGCGCGACGCGACGCCTGGTGGTCGATGTCGACCGCGCCGCGGTGGAAGCTGAAGAGCGCGAGCTGGGTCGACGAGAGCTCGATCTTCGTTGCGTCGACCGCGGCGAAGATCTCGTAGCCGAGCTGCAGCTCGATCGCGCTGCGCAACGCGGCGAGCTCGCGCTTCGGCGCACCGAGGGACTGCAGGTCGTCGAGCGCCTCGAGGATCGGCTTCTCGTTGAGCGCCGACAGCGCGCGCCAATCGCCGATCGCGTTCGTGATGAAACGCGGGAGGATGAGCCCCTTCGGGCCCCAGCGCTTCTCGGCGCCGAGATGCGGCGCGACGAGCTGATCGATGAGCAGCTGCGTGAACCGATCGCCCGCGACGTCGACGCCCGCGGTGCCGAGCACGTCGATATCTCCTTTGTGACGGCGCGTTACACAGAGGTCGAGCGTGCCTCCACCGAAGTCGAAGACGAGCGCGAGACCCGCTGGGACATCGGCGGCGCGCGCAGCAGCGACGGGCTCTTCCACGAATCGGACGTCCTGCAGTCCGGCCAGGCGCGCGGCTTGCTCAAGCCTGGTCCGTGCGCGCTCTTCGACCTCGGCTCCTCCCACGAATTCGACCGGCCGGCCGACGGTCGCCGACGTCGGTCGTGTCCCGGTGAGCTGCTCGACTCGCTCGAAGATCCCGGACAGGATCATCGCGATGAGGTCCTCGAGGCCGCGCTCGTCACCGAACACGTTCGTGTGCCCGAGGAGCGGATCGCCGAGGAACGTCTTCAGCGACTGGAAGAACCGACCGGGCGACGAGGTATCCGCGAGGATGTGGGCCTCCACGGTCTTCTGCCGCGGGTTGCTCGAGGCCATCGTGATGCCCAGCAGCTTGAACTCGCGCTTCACCGGACCACGTGCGCGGTTGTCGTCCAGGAACGACTGGATCGCCGGATGACCGATCTGGGCCGTGCCGTCGCGGCGGACGTAGAGCACGCTGGGCAGCGTGTCGCCCCCGATCGGATCGATCGGCAGCAGGCGTACGCCATCGCCGTCGGACATCGCGACGGCGCTGTTCGACGTGCCGAAGTCGAGGCCGAAGCGCGGCTGGCTCACCCGACCAGGATGCCCCAATGACCGCCACCGGCGCACGTCCGGCGGTCGTGGTCGCCGAGGACGACGAGGACATCGCGCACATCCTTGGGGAAGCCCTTCGCGCCGACGGCGTGGCCGATCCGGTCATCGTCTCGAACGGCGCGCTCGTGATCGATGCCGTCATCAGCTCGGGCGCGCGATTGCTCCTCCTGGACGTGCAGATGCCGGGCGCGAGCGGCATCGACGTCTACGACGTCGTGCGCAATCACCCGGCCCTCGCCGGCATCGCCGTGCTCTTCGTGACCGCGAACCCCGAGCTGGCGCGCGACACGATGCGGGGCAACGCGCCGCGCGAGGTGATCGCGAAGCCATTCGACATCGATGTGCTCATCGGTCGCGTCCGCGAGCTCCTTCGCGAGGAAGTCGCGGCCTAACAGGCGAGGTTGGGCTTTGCCCAGCCGAGCCCCGGCGCGCCTTGGTAGCACAAAGGGCCCCCGAAACCGGAGCGGCCGAAGGCGGCGAAGGTTTCAGGGTTCATCAGAACGGCGGCCAGGGCACCGCCATGCGGTAGGGGTCGGGCTGAGGGAACACCTTCGTACGGAGCAGCCGCTCCACACGCGTGTTCAGCGCGTGCAGCTCGGCCGGCGCGATCAACCGCTTGAGCTGCTCGCACAGCGGGCCGTCGAGCTTCGCGCGGAGCGATCGGAGCACCTCGAGCTCCGCGGGCGCGATCGGATCGCCGCGCCAGTCCCAGAGGATCGTCCGCAGCTTCGGCTCCGCGGCGAAGCAGATCCCGTGATCGACGCCGTAGACATGGCCCTCCGGAGTGGGTAGGAGGTGTCCGCCCTTCCGATCGGCGTTGTTCACCGCGGCGTCGAACAGCGCGATGCGCCGCAGGCGCTCGTCCGGCTCGTTCACCATCTTCCAGACGTCCACGTCCTCAGCGACGTCGATCCAGAGCTGGGTCATCCCCTCGCCGAACGGGCCGTCGTCGCGCGTCACGGTGGGCGGGACGATGTCCCATCCGGTCGCCTCGGAGACGAGGTAGGCGGCCCGTTCGCGCTTCCACAGCGTGCCGTCCGGGAAATCCTCGAGCGGTCGTTCGCCGCGGACCGGCTTGTACACGCAGGCCGCGCTCGCGTCGGCGTCGCGCACCCGGCCGAGGAAGGACGCGTTCGACGCCGTGACGATCCGGCCTTCGACCGTGAGCTCGCCGTGCTCGAGGAGCCGAAGGGTGGTCTCCCGATCGAGATCGGTCACCCCCCCAGTGTGCGGCCGATACTCGACCTGTGGCCATCAACCGCGTCGCGGTCATCGGTGCGGGCGCCGCCGGGCTCGCCAGCGCCCGCTGGCTCATGGACGCCGGCCTCGAGCCGGTGGTCTTCGAGCGCACCGGCGCCGTCGGCGGACTCTGGCGCCCGGATACCGGTCTCGCGTACCCCTCGCTGCGGACGAACACGTCGAAGCAGAAGTCGGCGTTCTCGGATCTCGCGTTCGGTGCTGCGTTGCCGGATCACCCGTACCGCGATCAGGTGCTCGCGTATCTCGAGCGCTACGCCGACGTGACCGACGTCCGCGCGCGGATCCGCTTCGGCGCCGCTGTTCGCGCGATGCGCCCCGTCACCGAGGGCTGGGACGTCGATGGAGAACGATTCGACGCCGTCGTCGTCGCGACGGGATTGTTCGCGCGCGAGCTCGAGCCGCCGCTTCGCGACCGCGAGCGATTCCGCGGCACGATCCTGCACTCGGGCGATTACCGCGATCCCACGCCCTTCGCAGGACAGGACGTCTTGGTGGCCGGCGTCGGGTCGAGTGGCGCCGACATCGCGGTCGAGCTGGCGGCGGTCGCTCGATCGGTGACCGTCGCCGTGCGCGACGTGCCGACCTTCACCCCGCGCTATCGCGGCGGACGCCCGTTCGATCACCGGTCGACCCGACTCGCCGGCATGCTGCCGACGCGGATCTGGCGCTGGCGCGCGGGCCGCGTCCTGAACGACGAGTACCGGAAGCGCGGTCTCCGGCTCGGACGCGTCAGCCGGAAGACGACGCCGAGCTCGGAGCTTCTCGACGAACTTGGGCGCGGGCGCGTCACCATGCGCCCGGAGCTCATCGGGCTTGACGAGACGGGCGCGCTCTTCGCGGACGGCACGCGGTCGGACGCGGATGCGATCGTCCTCGCGACCGGATACGCGCACGCGTTCCCGTTCCTGCCGGCCGGCATCCCCGCGACGTTCGATGGCAAGCTCGCGCTCTACCGGCTGGTGTTCCCTCCGGGCGTCCCGAGGCTCGCGTTCGTCGGCATGACCCGCGTCTCGGGGCCGGTCTTCCCCGTTGCCGAGCTGCAGGCGCGCTGGGTCGCCGCGGTCTTCACCGGTCGCGCGTCGCTCCCGCCTGCCGAAGCCATGCGCGCCGAGATCGAAACGCGCATCCGGCGCGCGCGAGCAGCTGGGGACGATCAGATGCGCGTCGAGCTGCTCCCGTACCTCGACGACATCGCGTCGCGGATCGGAGCGAAGCCCTCGCTGCTGCGGCATCCGCGGTTGCTCGTCTCGCCGGTGAGCGCGCGGGATTATCGGACGTAAACTGCGCGAGCCGTGAACGCCAAAGAGGTCGCCGAGGAGCTTCGTCCGAAGGTCCGCGCCTCCATGGCCGAGGTGCGCGCCGGCCTCGAGCGCCTGGCGCGTGTGCCATCGATGAGCGCGCCCGGCTACGACGCCGCACCGGTCCGCGAGACGGCGAAGCTGACCGCCGATCTTTTCACGGCCGCAGGCGTCCACGCCCGCGTGATCGAGAAGGACGGCGCGCATCCCGCGGTCGTCGGACGGATCGACGGTCCGGCGGGGTCGCCGACGGTCCTCCTCTATGCCCACCATGACGTGCAGCCGCCGGGACCGCGCGACCGGTGGAAGACCGATCCATTCGCGCCGACCGAGCGCGACGGCCGGCTCTACGGCCGTGGCGTCGCGGATGACAAGGCCGGCATCGCGGCGCATCTTGCCGCGTTGCGGGCGTACGGCGGAAAGCCGCCCTGCGGGGTCGCGCTGTTCATCGAAGGTGAGGAGGAATCGGGCTCCGCGCACCTCATGGACTTCCTGAAGGCCGAGAAGGACGCGCTTGTGTGCGACGCCGTGATCATTGCCGACTCCGCGAACTGGCGGATCGGCCAACCCGCGATCACGACGACCCTTCGAGGGAACGCGCTCGTCACGGTCGAGGTGCGGGTGAGCGATCACGCCGTGCACAGCGGTGGCTTCGGGGGCGCGGTTCCCGACGCGCTCATGGCGATGTCCCGGCTGCTCGCCTCGCTGCACGACGACCTCGGCCGGGTCGCCGTGGCCGGACTGAAGACCGGCGATGCGGATCCGTTGGATCTCAAGGAGGACGAGCTGCGACAGTGGGTCGGGACGCGGCCGTCAGTGAAGCTCATCGGAGACGGATCGATCACGTCTCGTCTGTGGCGCAAGCCGACCGTGTCGATCATCGGACTCGACGCGACGTCGGTGAAGGAATCGTCCAACACGCTCTGGCCCGTCGCGACCGCGCAGCTGTCGATGCGCGTGCCCCCCGGTCAGGACGCGAAGGCCGCGCAGGACGCGCTCGTGAAGCATCTCGAGACGCACGCGCCGTGGGGCGCCGAGGTGAAGATCAAGCGCGGCTCGACGGGCGAGGCGTTCACGGGCACGACGAGCGGGCCTGCGTATGCCGCACTGAAGGACGCGCTCGGTGCGGCCTGGGGCCGGCCGGCCATCGACATCGGCCAGGGCGGCAGCATCCCGTTCCTGTTCGATTTCGCGCGCACCTTCCCGGGCGCGGCGCTGCTGGTCACCGGTGTCGAGGATCCCGAATCCAACGCGCACTCGGAGAACGAGAGCCTGCATCTCGCGGAGTTCGAGAACGTCTGCGTCGCCGAGGCCACGTTCCTCGGACTGTTCGGAGCGACAGGGCGGGGCTGATGCTCCGCAGCATCCTCTTCCTCCGCTGCCCACGCTGCCGCCGCGGCGATCTGTTCACGGGACTTCTCGACATGCCCGAGCGTTGCCCGGTGTGCGGATTGGTCTACGAGCGCGAGCACGGCTATTTCGTGGGCGCCATGGCGATCAGCTACGGCCTCGCAGTCGCGCTCGTCGGGCTGCTGTTCTTCGCCATCCTCGCGATCACCCACTGGCCGCTGGAGTGGGTGCTGCTCGTCTCGGGGCTCGCGTTCCTGCCGCTCGCGCCCCTCTGCCTGCGGTACTCGCGCGCGCTGTGGATGAACCTCGACCGCCGGATCGATCCCGATTGAATGGCGCTCGGCCGGGGCCGGTCAAGCCGGTCCCGGCCGAGCGACCGACCTAGACGGGGCGCTCCGTGCGCTCCTCGACCTTGCCGCCCTCGATCGTCCCGCGCCAGGCGCCGGTCTCGGTGCGGCGCGACTCGATGAACTTCTTGAACCGATCCAGCGAGCTCTTGACCTGACGGTCCACGAAACCGAGCGCGTCACCCGTCTTCTCGACCGCGCCCTTCGGCTCGTACTCGAGCATCAGGCTGACGACCGCGCCTTTGTCACCGGGCTGGAACGTCACCGTGCCGGCGTTCTTCGCGCCGCTGGTGCTGCGCCACGAGATGATCTCGTCCGGGCGCTGCTCGAAGATCTCGGCGTCCCACTCCTCGAGCTTGCCACCGACCGTGGCCTTCCAGTGCAGGCGCTTGTCATCGAGCTGCTCGACCTGTTCGACACCGTCCATGAATCGCGGGAACTCCTCGAACTGGGTCCATTGGTCGTATGCGGTGCGGACCGGCACCGCGACGTCAATGCTCTTCTTGATACTCGCCATGTGGGGCCTCCATCGTGTGGTTCTCCGGGTGGACCGAAGCACGGCCGGTGCCACCGTTGGCCGGTGTGTACCGGGCATGACACGTGCGGCCATGCGAACGCATGATGTTTCACGATCGCGCCGAGGCCGGTCGGGCCCTCGGTCGCCTGCTGTTGGAACAGGGGCTCGAGGACCCGGTCGTCCTTGGTCTCCCCCGCGGAGGCGTGGTGGTCGCGGCCGAGGTCGCGGATGAGCTGCACGCTCCCCTCGATGTGCTCGTCGCGCGAAAGCTCGGCGTTCCGCGGCAGCCGGAGCTCGCCTTCGGCGCGGTGGCGCCGGGGATCGTGGTGCTGCGCGACGATGTCGTCGCCGCGGCCGGCATCACCAAGACGCAGATCGACGACGCTGCGACGCGTGAGTCCGACAAGCTGCCCGAGCTCGCCGAGCGATATCGCGGCGGCAGCGCACCGGTACCGGTGCGCGGTCGCACCGCCGTCATCGTCGATGACGGTCTTGCGACAGGCGCCACGGCGACCGCGGCGGCGCGCTCGATCCGCCGCGAAGAGCCTGCGCGCGTGATCGTCGCCGTTCCGGTCTGCGCGGCGCAAACGGCGACAGAGCTCCGCCAGGAGGTCGACCTCGTCGTCTGCCTTGGCGAGTACGACCGCTTTCGCGCGGTCGGGATGTACTACGAGGACTTCGCATCGATATCGGACGATGAGGTGCGCGGGCTGATCGCTCGGAAGCCCTAACGTTCGAACATCGACGCCATCCGATCCCGACGCCTCGATCTCGTCTCGCTGCCACCCGCGCTGCTCGACGCGCTCATCGCGAAGGATCGCGACGCTGCGAGTCGGCTTGTCGACTTCGCCATCCCCGACGAGTTCCCGGGCGAGGCGCTGGGCCTTGTCCGGTTCCGTCGCGATCAGATCGCCGAGCATGCCGATTGGCTGCCGTGGTCGCTGCGCGCGATCGTGCTCCGCGAGCCCGAGCGGACGATGGTCGGGTACGCGAACTTTCATGGACCGCCGGGCGTGAACGACCTCGCCCGGCCTGGCGCGGCCGAGACCGGTTACACGGTCTTCGCTGCGTATCGCGGCCGCGGCTTCGCGACCGAGACCGCACAGGCGATGATGGACTGGGCCGCGCGCGAGCACGGCGTGCGCGAGTTCATCTCCGGCGTGACGCCGGACAATGCGCCGTCGCTTCGGGTGAACGACAAGCTCGGATTCGTGCGGACCGGCGACATCGTCGACGGCGAGATCATCTTCGAGCTCCACCGCCCGTGACCGGCTGGCGCCAGCTGTTGCTCCCGGACATGGCGCCCCTGCGCGAGTCGCGCTCCTTCCGGCTGCTGTGGATCGGCCAGCTCATCTCGCTGAGCGGGAGCCAGCTCCGTCTGGTCGCGCTGCCGTACCAGATCTTCCTGCTGACCGGCTCGTCGTTCGCGGTCGGGCTGATCGGCGTGTTCCAGGCGGTGCCACTGCTCGTGCTGTCGCTGTTCGGCGGCGTGATCGCCGACGCCGTCGACCGTCGGCGGCTGCTGCTCATTACGCAGGTCGGGCTGGCCGCGGTCTCGCTCGCGCTCGCGGTCGCGACGGGGGCGGGCGCCGCCTCCGTCCCGCTGCTGTACGTGCTGACGGCCGTCGGCGCGTGCTTCTCCGCGCTCGACAATCCGACTCGCGCATCGCTCGCGCCGACACTCGTGGAGCGGCGGCTCATCCGGGCGGCGATGGCGCTCAATCAGACGATCTTCCAGTTCGCGTTGGTGTTCGGCTCGGTGCTCGCCGGCATCATCATCGCGCGGTTCGGGCTCGCCGGGGCCTACTGGCTCGACGTGATCTCGTTCGCCGCCGCGTTCGTCGCCGTCTGGATGCTCCGGACGCCGCCGCGCGTCGCGACCCCGCGCCAGCCGGTGTTGCACGCGCTCGTCGAGGGCGTTCGCTACCTCGGGGTCACGCGGATCCTGCTCGCGACGATGTCGCTGGACTTCCTCGCGACCTTCTTCGGCTCGCCCCGGGCGCTGTTCCCGTACTACGCGGACCGCGTGTTCCACGTCGGGCCCGAGGGCCTCGGGCTCCTCTACGCATCGATGGGCGCCGGCGCGCTCGTTGCCGCGGTCGCGTCCGGCTGGACCGCTCGCGTGAAGCGGCAGGGCCTGACCGTGCTCATCGCCGTCGCGGTGTGGGGTGTGTCGGTCGCGCTCTTCGGCGTGCTCGACGAGCGCTGGTTCGTGCTCGCGCTCTTGCTCCTCGCGATCGCCAACGGCGCGGACGCCGTGAGCTCGATCTTCCGCGGCACGATCCTGCAGCTCGTGGTCCCCGACGCGCTGCGCGGCCGCCTGAACGCGATCAACATCATGTTCGTGCTCGGCGGTCCGCAGCTCGGGCAGTTCGAGTCGGGCGCGGTGGCGGCGCTCTGGTCTCCAATGGCGTCGGTGGTGAGCGGCGGGCTGGCCTGCGTGGCATCGGTCGTCGCCGTCGCCGCGTGGATCCCCGAGATCGTGCGCTACCGGGTGCATCGCGACGAGGCCGCCGCCGCGGACTGACCGCTACGGGTTGTTGATGATGGCGCGCGCCGTGCCACTGAAGATCCGGTCCCGCTCGGGACCGCTCACGTCCATGGCATCGATGGAGGTCACCGCCCGAGTGATGTTGCCGAGCTTGTGCGGGTAATCGCTGCCCATCGCCATGTGCGAGGCGCCTGCCCAGTCGCGCAGCAACCGAAGGACGTGCGGGCTGAACGTGACGGTGTCGTAGTAGAGGCGCTTGAGGTACGTGCTCGGCAGCTCGTTGATGTTCGCGCGGTCCTCCGCGAAGTCTCGGTACCCGTTGTCGAGGCGCTCGGCGAGGTACGGAAGCGCACCGCCCGCGTGCGCGACGATCCACCGGATGTTCGGGAGCTCGCGGAGCATGCCGGTGAAGCACATCCGGGCGACCGCGAGCGTCGTATCGAACGGAAATCCGACGAGCGGGCCGAGAACGAAATCGCGGAACGCGTCGGCGCTCGCGGGCAGCATCGGGTGCAGCAGGATGCAGACGTTCAGCCGATCGGCCTCCTCGAAGAACGGCCGGTACACCGGATCGGTCAGCTCGCGGCCGCGGATGTTGCTCAGGAGAATGACGCCCTGGAAGTGAAGGACATCGATCGCGCGGTGGAGCTCACGCACCGCGGCATCCGGATCGTCCATCGGGATCGACGCGAACGCTTTGAACCGTTGCGGATTCGCCGCGATCAGCTCGGCGTACGCGTCGTTGACCATGCGTGCGACCGGCTCCTGCGCCGCACCTTCGGCGAAGAACACGTTGGGTGTCGAGAGCGACAGGATCGCCACGTCGATGCCCACGCGATCCATGTCCGTCAGCCGCAGGGCCGCGTCGGTCATCGGCGCGGTGACGCCAAAGAACCGCGAGCCGCGGTACCGGATGATGCGCTGGCCCGAGGGATCCGTGGCGAACGAGAAGTCGCCGCCGGCGTGCTCGATCGCCTCGAAGTACGCCGTCGGGTAGTGGTGGGTGTGGACGTCGTAGCGCACGCGCAGGAGGGTATTCCGGCGCGGGAAGTACCGTTGCGGTGGTGAAGCTGGACCCCGCCGTCCGGGCGTTCCTGGACGAACCGCGCTTCGCGGTCCTGGGCACGCTGAACGACGACGGCTCGGCGCACCTGACGGTCATCTGGTACGGCCGGCGGGACGACGAGCCGATCGTGAACACGACCGCGCCGCGGAAGAAGGCCGCGAACATCGCCCGTGATCCGCGGGTCTCGCTCCTCGTCGGCGAGTCCGATCGGTACGTCCGGCTCGATGGCACCGCGCGGATCGTCGCCACGGGCGAAGCCGGGCTCCGCGACATTCACGATCTCGCGGTCCGCTACGACGGCGACGCCGCCGCCGAGAAGCAGAGCCGCGAGGTCTGGTCGAAGCAGGAACGCGTGACCTACGCGATCGCGGTGCGGCGGATCTACCGCTACGGCTTCGACTGACCTATTCGCGGATCATCCCGAAACGCTCGTTCCTGGCGCTCCGGCGCACGAGGTGGCCGAGCCGCCGTCTGAACTCGTCCGGACGGCGCCGTGCGCCGTCGACGAACGCGACGCGCATGCGTTTGTAGGCCGCAGGGAAACGTTGAAAGTGCTTCCACGCGAGGGGATCGCGCCGGAGGGCCGCCTTGATGTCCGGAGGGATCACGAGCCGGCGTACGCGGAGGTCTCCCAGGGCGTCGAGCCCGGCCTTCGTCATCCGCATCTGCTGTACGAGCCGGCGAGCGCGAGTCCGGTTCATCTCCGAGACCGGTGAGCCCGGACGTCGAGGGGTGAAGCGCTGGGCGAACCGCTCCGCGTCGAGCGGGGCCGCCTGGCTGTCGATCCATCCGAAGCACAGCGCCTCGTCGACCGCGTCGCTGTACGAGACGCGTGGCTTGCCGGACGACGTGCGGTAATACACGAGCCAGATCTCTGGCCGGTCGTCGTGATGCCTCCGTAACCAGGCGCGCCAATCGGCGACGCGATGCACGGAGAGGGTCCGCGTGACCTTCACGCGACGCGCTGCCGCGCGGCGTACGCGAGGAGCACGACACCGGCGAGCTCGAAGGCGGTCGCGGTGGGGAAGATGCCGAAGACGTCGCGACTCACGATGAGCGCTCCGAGCCCTGGGCCGGCGACGAAGCCGAGATTGAGCGGCAGGTACGCGAACGTCATGACCCGCGCGCGCGCCGCGTCGGTGGCCGAGGACGCGAGCACGTTGAAGCTCAGGCTGAAGACCCCGCTGCCGATGCCGCTCACGATGCCGAACGCGATCACGAACGGCCAGTAGTCGCGGACGGCCCACGGGAGCAGCCAGAGGAGCCCATCGACGACAGCCGCGATGTAGAGGACGCGCCAGTGGCCGAGCCGATCGGCGATCGCCCCGATCGCGGGCGACGCGATGAGGGTGATGAGCCCGCTCGCGCCGAGGGCGATGCCGACGGCCGTCGCGAGGCCGTCGTCGCCGTGGATCTGTTGGACGACCAGAGGGAGATACGTGAAGGTCAGAAGCCAGCCCGCGAAGACGACGAGCAGAGCGGGGAACAGTGCGCGCAGCCGCGGCGAGCTCCAGATGATCCGCAGTCCGTCGAACGCCGCTCGCATGATCGGCGGCCGCTCGAGTGATGGGACGAACGCGTCGCGATAGCCGAACGTCAGTCCGGCTACGACCGCCACGAGCAGCAGCGCGTCGACGCCGAGCACGACGTTGAATCCGTAGCGATCGACCAGCGGTCCGCCGACGAGCGGCCCGATGAACGCGCCGAGCGGGCCGGCGCCGTTCACGACGCCGAACGCGAACCCGATCCGCGCCGCGGGCGCCGATTCGTGGAGCGTCGTCATCATCAGGCCGCTGTTGCCGAGGTTGAGCGAGTTCAGGCCGCGGCCGAGCGTGAAGAACCAGACGTTGCGTGCGACGGCCGCGACCGCGAGGCCTGCGCCGGTGGCGGCGAACGATCGGATGATGAGCGGCTTGCGGCCGAAGCGGTCGGCGAGCACGCCCCAGAACGGCAGGAACAGCAGTCCGATGACGTTCACCCCCGCGCTGATGAGACCGACGGCGACCGGGACGTCCTCGGGCGCGACGCCGATCTTCGGGAGGTGGAGCGGTGTGAATGCGGAGAGCTGGCCGTACGCGATGACCTCGATGAACGACGCGAGCGTGAACAGGGTGAGCATGCGTCGCCAACCCGAGGGCTTGGGCATTGGGCTAGAGACTAGTCAAGACTTCCCAATCACTGAGCGGGTGGCGGGAATCGAACCCGCGATCGAATCTTGGGAAGATCCTTTGATGCCACTTCAACACACCCGCGCATGCGCAATTCTACGACGCGGGTCGCGTCTTCAGCCAGTGGAAGTCGCGCGCCGTCTTCCGGCGATGGCAGTTGACACATCGAACATCGCATTTCTCGATCTCGGCTCGAACGCGCGCCCAACGCTTGCTTGAGATCATGTTGCCGACGTTGGTCAGCTTGTCCTTCGGATCGCGATGGTCGAACTCGAGCACGATGACGTTGTCGACGCCACAGTCGATGCAGGGATGCGACGCAAGGTAGGTCATGACCTCGCGTCGATTCTGTACGCGCCGCCCATTCACCTGGGCGATGGCCCGCCGAATGTAATCAGGCTTGTTCGCGAGGTAATGCGCGTGCCGATATGCGGCGTGGCACTTTCGGCAATAGGAGTTGAGCGACCGGCGGGCCTCGTCGGAGAACGAGAACTCCGCAGAGGACTTGTACGTGTCGCACGCGGAACACCTGAAGAGGCGTGTGTCAGACGAGATACGCATCGGTCGGCTCCCCAACGCGGTACCAGCCCAACTGGTGCGCGGTACGAATGCGGTGGCAGTTGCCGCAGCGGACGTCGCACTTGTCGATCTCGGCCCGAACGATCCCGATCGTGCTCGTGTTGATCAGGCGGCCGACCTCGGCCCGCTTGGTCTTCGGATCGCGATGATCGAACTCGAGCACGACGGCATCGGCCTCCCCGCAGTCGACGCACGGGTGCGTCGACAGGTACTCGCCGATGAACTCACGGTTCCGCTGCCTGTCAATCGGAGCTCTCGCCTTGGACCTGGCCATGTATGCCGCGACGTTCCTGCGGTAATGCTCTTTCGCGTACTCGCGACAGCAGGGCCGGCAGTAGGACCGATAGGTGCCGCGCGCAGCGCTCTTGAATGGGAACTCGGTCAGCGGCTTGGGGGTATGACAGCGCGCGCAGACGCGCACAATTGGGAGATCGGACACCGCGCCACCTGAGACTGCGGCTGCGGGCCCTTTTCCGCGCCATTCAGTTCTCTAGAACACGTGTTCTAACAGAAAACGGCAGAAAAGTCAAGCAAAACGGCACGAAATCTCAGCCGAGCAAGCTGGCACGGTCGGTGCCTCACCAAGCCCACATGATGCCGACCCCCCTCCCTCCGCCGCCTGAGGAGCGGAAGCCTGACATCGTCGAGAGCCTGCAGCAGAGCGACCTCAAGCGGTGGTCGCCGCGCGGCGCGGGTCTCCCGGCGCTGTTCGACTGGTGGCCGAGCTACGTCGCGCTCGCGGCGCTTGCGATCCTCGCGGTCCTCGCCGCGTCGCGCCTCCTCCTGGACACGCTCGTCCCGTTCGCGCACGTGCTGCTCGTGTTCGCCCTGGCGGCCGCGCTCACGTTCGCGATCTCGCCGCTCATCGGCCGGCTCGAGGACCACATGCCCCGGACCCTCGCGGTCGCGCTCGTGTTCATCGCGCTCATTTCCTCGCTCGCGGCATTCGGGTACCTGGTCGCGCGCCCACTGACCGTTGAAGGTCAGGCGCTCGCGGACCGCATCAAGGAGTACTCCGACGCTGTCCAAGGGAAGGGCCCACTGCTCTTCGGCGGGCAGCCGCTCCCGCTCGGCATCGAGGAGCAGATCCGCTCGATCGCGGTGGCCCAGGGACCGGATCTCGCCGCTCGTTCGGCGGGGCTCGTGCTCGCGTTCCTGGCCGTGCTCGTCGACCTCGCGATCGTGCTGGTCGTCACGTTCTACCTGCTGCTCGATGCGCGCCGATTCCGCGTGCTCATCCTCCGCGCTCTCGAGCCGCCGAACCGCGCCGGCGCACGCCGCGTGTTCTACGAGATCGCGCGGGTCTTCGGCGCGTACATCCGCAGCCAGCTCATCGTCGCTATCTCGCTCGCCGCGCTCGTGACCCTCGCGCTCGCCGTCATCGGCGTGCCGTACGCCGTCCTTCTCGGCGCCTTCGCGGGCATCGTCGAGCTGATCCCGATGCTCGGCCCGTTCCTCGGCGCGATCCCCGCGCTGCTCATCGCCTCGACCCAGCCGTTCCCCACGGTGCTGTGGGTCGCGATCGCGTTCGTCGTCATCCAGCAGCTCGAAAGCAACGTCCTCGTGCCACGCCTCACCGGGAACGCGGTCGGTCTCCATCCGCTCGCGGCGATGCTCGCGCTGCTCGCGGGCTTCGAGGCCGGTGGGGTCATCGGTGCGCTCTTCGCCGTGCCGCTCGTTGGGCTGATCTGGGTGCTCATCTCGACGGCCGTGTTGGCGTGGCGGGGCCGGCGGCTCGATCTGCAGCAGCGCCGGCGAAGCGTGCCGTGGCGGCCGCGCCGCAGGCGCTACGCCGCGGACACGCAGCCAGGGCCGCGGTCGGTCTAGCTAGCGGACGGGGACGTGACGGCCGGCCATGGCCGGCGCGGGCTCATCTTGCGGTTCGGGTCGTTCCGTCGCGCTGATCACGACGCTCACGGCGACGGCGAGTGTCGCGCCGACGAACGCGGCCACGAACAGGACGCCATCGGCC
>DATCOR010000164.1:0-2194 GCA_036564585.1 Candidatus Limnocylindria bacterium
CGCGCTCGTACGGCGCGGCCCACTCGCGGGCGAGGCAGTGGACGACGTCCGCGCCGGCCACCGCGCTCGCGAGCCGATCCGAGTCGATGAGCGACAGAGGCAGGACCGCGTCGAGGAGCGCCGTCGGACTTGCGATGAACCGATAGGTGAGGCCCTCGTCCTCGATGGTGACGTCACCGGGACGGGCTGCGTACACGCGATCGGGGATCCCGGCGCGGCGGTGTTGTGGCCGGAGGCCGATGAGCGTCACCGCGTGACCGCGATCCCGCAGCGCCGCCGCGAGTGCGCGCGCCTGCGCCTCGGATCCGCCGATGGTCGACAGGAGCTTCTTCGCGATGACGACGCGCATGCGGCCGAGCCTAAGCGGCGGTCGTGGCCTTCTCGGACCCCACGGCGATCGCGTATGCCGCCTCGACACGATCGATGACCGCGTCCCAGCTCCAGCGCGCGGCGACCTTCGCGCGGCCCCGCTCGCCCATCGCGCGCGCCGCCGACGGATCGTCGAGGAGCTGCAGGATGGCGCGGGCGACCTCGTCCGCGCGCTGGCGGACGACAAGCCCGTCGATGCCGTCAGCGATGACCTCGCGCAGCGCCGGAATGTCGCCGCCGATGACCGGTTTGCCGTGCAGCCAGGCCTCGAGGTACCCGAGCCCGAACGTCTCGTGCCGCGACGGCATCGCGAAGAGCGATGAGGCCTCGAGCGCGGCGTCCTTGTCGGTCGCCGATGCGTTCTCGAGGTGGATCACGCGGTCGTCCGCGTAGCGCTGGAAGTCGTCGAAGAACGTCGAGTAGAACCCGGGCAGCCCGATGAAGACGAAGCGCGTGTCCGGGTGCGTCCGCCAGACGGTCTCGGTCGAATCGAGGAGCTGGATGTACCCCTTGTACCGCTCCTTGCGTCCGACGTAGAGGACGACCGGCGCGTCCGCGGGGATCCCGTACTTCGCGCCGAACCCGGCGGCATCGCCGGTCCCCGTGGCGTTCGGCCCCATCCCGGTCGTGACGAGTCGAGCGCCGTCGATCCCATGCGCGGCATACCACTCACGCTCCCAGTCGGTCATCGTGGTGATGGCAGCCGCGCGCCGGTAGCGCGCGAAGTCGGCGGCCGTGTCGCCGCCGTGGAACTGACCGGCGTGGGCCAAGGGCGTGAGCACGAGCGGGATGCCGAGCTCTTCAGCGACGTCGATGCTCGAGTCGAGATACTCCCGGCCCACGTTGTGGATGAGGTCGCGGTCCTCCGCGTACCGTTCGAGCAGCTCACCCCGCATGAGATCGACGAGGGTCGTCGCGTCCGCGGCCATCCCGAAGATCCCGCCGCGCGGCTTCACCTGCACGACCTCGACCCCTTGATCGACGAAGACGCGATGGTCGTCGTGTAGGCGCGGCCCGAAGGACGCACCGCGGTACGCGGTCTCCTCCTTCTCCGCCGGCCACGCGCATACGACGCGGACGTCGTGGCCGCGCGCGGCCAACCGTGTGGCGAACTGGTATGCGAGGCTCTCGGATCCGCCGATCGGGCAGAAGCCACGCTTGGTGAAGAGCAGCCTCATCTGCAGTCAGTCGGACGCACGAGCGATGCCAGGCCGACCGCTAAGAAGCGGCCGCGGAATCTTCGACGCCAAGGAACTTGAACCACTTGCGCTCCCCGGCGCGAATGTAACTGGAAAATAGGTAGCTCGGAGTCGACGGTGGCCGGAAGGGCGACCGGGCGAGCGTCATGTGCGATTCCTGCAAGGTGCGCCCGCCCTTCTTGTGATTGCAGCCCTTGCACGCCGCGACAACGTTCTCCCAGGTGTGCTGGCCACCACGATGGCGCGGGATCACGTGATCGAGGGTGAGGTCGTGACCGCGCTTGCCGCAGTACTGGCAGGTGTGATCGTCGCGGATGAGGACTTCCTTGCGAGTCATCTTCAGCACCGGGCGGGGACGCTTGATGTGGTAGGCGAGACGGATCACCGACGGTGTGACGATCGATCTTCGCTCGCTCGTGACGATGTGCCCGTTCTGCTCGATGACAACGGCCTTCTGCTTGTCCAAGAGCACCACCGCGCGACGTACGTTGCACACGTTCAGCGGCTGGTAGTCCAGGTTCAGCACGAGGACGTTCGCGTCGACCACGCCCATGTTCCGATTTTAGGGGCCTAGCGGTACGATTGGGCTTCCGATGGCACAGAACGGGAACGGACACAAGGGCGAT
>DATCOR010000242.1:0-12332 GCA_036564585.1 Candidatus Limnocylindria bacterium
GGGGCAGCACGCCGAGCAGCTCGAGGCGGACCGCCTTCTCGAGCGGCCGCACGTTCTCGAACGCACCGCCGGCGAGGTACACCGGGCCGCTCTCGAGGGACAGACCGCGCGCGACGGTCGCGGTCATGTCCGCGAGCGAGCGTGCGCCCCGCTGGACGATGTTGACCGCGATGCCGTCGCTCTCGGCGAACGCGCGCGCCACCGCTCTCGTCGCCGCCAGGATCGCCGGCGACGGATGCGGCTTGCCGTAGAGCAGCGGTAGCACGTCGTTGAAATCGCTGGCCCCGAGATCCTCGAACAGGTGGCGGCTGATCGCGGTGGGCGACCCTCGACCGTCATGGTCGTAGGACGCGGCGCGCAGTCCCTCCTGCCCGATCCACACCGCCGAGCCCTCGTCGCCGACGAGGTAGCCCCAGCCACCGCAGCGCGCCTCGACGCCCTGATCGTTCCGGCCGTATGCGATCGAGCCGGTCCCGCTGATGAGCACGACGCCGCAGCCCGCGGGATTGCCCGCGTAGAGCGCGGCCTTCGCGTCGTGCGTCACATCGACTGCGACGTCGGGGCCGAGGAGCGACGCGAGGATCGCGCGGCCCTTCGCGCGATCGGCCTCGCGCTCGCCGCCCGCGCACGACAGCACGACCGCGTCGGGGATCCGGCCGGCGAGCGCCTCGCGCAACGCAGCCGCGATCGAACCGTGGGGGTCGGGCGAGGAGAGGAGGTTCGCGCCGCCGCCCGCGCCGCGGCCGACGATCTCGCCGCCGCGGGTCACCGCGAACGCGCGGGTCTTCGTGCCACCGGCGTCCATGCCGACGACGAGGTCGTTCATGACGGGGAGTATGGCGGCGTCATGGCTGATGGATCGCGCCCGCCGACACCGCGCGCGACGCACCCGTGCACCGCGGCAGCGTGTTCGGCTCGCCGCGCAGGCGGTACGCGCCGAGGACCGCGAAGGCGACGGCTTCGCGCGCCTCCGAGGGGATCCCGAGCTCGTCGGTCAGACGGACCGGCAGCCGTGTCCGCGCGCGCAGCCGATCGACGAGCGTCGTGTTGCGCGCGCCGCCGCCGGCGATGAGGAGCTCGCGCCACGGCCCGTCGGCGAGCGCGCGCGCGACGGACTCGACGGTGAGCGCCGTCGCGGTCGCGATGGCGTCGTCCAGCGATCCACCGGTCGCCTTCACATCCGCGAGAAGCTGTTGGGCGAACGGCGCGCCGAACTCTTCGCGCCCGGTGGACTTGGGCGCCGGCCGCGCGAAGTAGGGGTGGGCGAGCGCGCTCGCGAGGACTCTGGCGTACACGTGCCCGCGCGCGGCGGCCGCGCCGTCGCGGTCGAGCTCGTTGCCGCCCTTGCGCGCGAGCTGGTCGATGACCATGTTCCCCGGCCCGGTATCGAACGCGCTCACGTCGTCTGCGCGATCGGTCGGGATGAGGGTCACGTTCGCGATGCCGCCGAGGTTGAGGACCGCGACCGGCGCCTGCGAGGCGAACAGGAGGTGATCTGCGAACGGCACAAGCGGTGCGCCCTGGCCACCGAGGGCGACGTCGGCGCTCCGGAAGTCGTCGATCGCCGGCACGCCGATCTCGAGCGCGACACGCGACGCATCGCCGATCTGCAACGTGGCGTGCTCGGCCGGGTAGTGCGCGATCGTCTGGCCGTGGACCGCGACGCACGAGGGCCGGCGGCCGATCGCCGTGACGATCTCGCGTGCGAGCGACGCGTACGCCGTGCCGAGCTCCGCGTGCAGGATCGCGATGTCGTGCGCGGGCAGGGGCGCGCCCGAGCCGGCGGCGAGGATCCGGTACCGGAGGCTGTCCGGGTGGTCGCGCGCGACGTGCGCGAGCAGCGTGATCTTCGGATGCGGCCCGTCAGCGATCTCGATCGCCGCCGCATCCATGCCGTCGGCCGACGTGCCGGACATGATCCCGATCGCGATCACGCGGCCGCGGCCTCGTGCACCGCGATCCGGAAGCGGTACATCGCGTCGTCGTTCGTCCGGCCGAAGTACACGCGGTTCGTGAGGAGCACGACCTCCAGATCGACCGACGGGTCGACCCACAGCGATGTGCCGGTGAACCCGGTGTGCCCGTAGCTGTCCATGCTCCAGCGCTCGCTCGTCATCGGTCCCTTCGGCGCGCGGAGCGCGAGGCCCAGGCCGCGCCGCACGTTCTCACCCTTCGCGTGCTCGGTCCGCGCGAGCGCCGCGAGGTCGTTGCCGATGACGGCGCCGTCGCGAAAGATCCGTCCGAGCGCAGCGACGTCGCCGGCGGTGCCGAACAGCCCGGCATGCCCGGCGATCCCGCCCATCGCGTGCGCGTTCTCGTCGTGGACGGTGCCACGAATGCGACCGCGCTCGCCTGAGGGGTCGAGCTCGGTCGCGGCACACCTGTTCGGATCGCTCGGCCGGTAGCCGATGGTGCGCCCATCGATCGGTCCGGTTACGCGTTCGGCGATGAGGGCATCGAACGCGCCGCCGCCCGCATTGGCGAGTCCGGCGGTCAGCATGATGTAGCCGAGGTCGCTGTACGTGAACGTACCGAGGTCCTGCGCGAGTGGCTCCTGCGCCGCGCGCCAGACGGCCTCCTCGATCGAGTGGACCTCCTGCCAGAGCGGGAGCCACCACTTCAGTCCGGCGGTGTGGGTCAGGACGTGCCGGAGGGTGACCTCGTCCTTCCGGCCGCCGCGGAAGTCGGGCACGAGCTCTCGGAGCGGCGTCTCGAGCGAGAGCGCGCGCTCGCGCACGAACGAGAGCAGCAGTGCGGTGGTCGCGAGCTTCGTGAGCGACGCGAGGTCGAAGATCGTCTCGGTCGAGCACGCCGCGTCGGGCGGCGCGCTCGGGTCGGGACAGAGCGTTCCGGCGGCGTAGGACTCGACGCGTCCTTTCTGCTCGGTCCGCGCGACGCACGCGGTGAACAGCGTGCCCGCCGACGCGTCGACGATCGCCTTGATCCGCTCGAGGCTCAGAGCTTCTTCATCCCGTCGCCGATACGGTAGACACCGGGAACGTCGACCGGCAGCGTCCCGGTCGGCGCACGCGTCCCCGACAACACGTCGGCGAGCGCGCGGAGCGTCGGCTCGCGTCCGGTGTACGCGCACACGTAGCCGGCGACCCCCGGCGCGCTCAGGATGTCGTACGGAGAGCGAAGCGAGACGAGCACCGTTGGCCTCACGGCCTGCAGTGCCTTCGCGAGCACGGCCTGCTGCGGGTACGAGAAGAGGTCGGCCGAACCGAACACCACGACGTCCGCACCGCGGGCCGCGGCGACCGCGCGGTCGATATCGACCTGGATCGGCGAGAGCGTGATCGTCTGGGTCGAGACGTCGGGCAGCCGCTGGGCCAGCACCTGGCCGAGGGATGGTTGATCCGTCACGATCGCGATGTCCGGGTTGACCGGCGAGACGACGAAGATCTTCCCGCGCAGCGGCAGGCCGCCGCTTCGCAGGACGGTGATGCTCGCGCGCGCGAGCTCGTCGGCCGTCGCGCGGTCGGCATCGCTTCCGGCCGTGCCGCTCGGCGCCGCCCCGTCGAGGATGCCGAACCGCTCCTTGACCGCGAGGATCCGGCGCAGGGACGCATCGACGCGGCCGGTCGCGAGCGCGCCGGACGCCATGCCCGCGGAGAGCTTGGCGTGCGCGTCGATCTGCGCGCTCTCGTCGAACCGGAACAGCAGGTAGTCGGCTCCCGCTACGAACGCGTCGTACCCGGCCTGCGATTCGGTGCGCGTCTGGGTGAGCGCGCCCATCTCGAGATCGTCGGTGATGAGCAGGCCGCCGAATCCGAGCTGGGTCCGGACCAGGTCGGTCATCACCTTGGAGGACAGCGTGACCGGGAGGTCCGGCGTCGGATCGAGGGCCGGCATCCGGATATGCGCGCTCATGATCGCCGGTATGCCGGCCGCGATGGCCGCCTTGAACGGCGGTAGCTCGATCGCATCCAGATGCGCGCGGTCGACGTCGAGGAGGGGGAGGCCGGTGTGCGAGTCGGTCGTCGTCTCACCATGTCCGGGAAAGTGCTTCGCGCAGCACAGGAATTTCGCGTCGGCGAAGGCCTGTGCAGCGACCGTGACCAGCGCGGCGACGCGCTGCGGGTCCGAGCCGAACGAGCGGTTGAGGATGATCGGGTTACGCGGCTCGTTGTTCACGTCGGCGTCCGGCGCGAGCTCGAAGTTCACGCCCAAGGCCCGGAGGTCACGTGCGGTGATGGCGACCGACTTCCGCACGCTGTCGCTTGGGTCCGGTGTCGCGGCGAGGGCCATGTTCCCCGGCAGGACCGTCGCACCGTTGGCGATGCGCACGACCGCACCGCCTTCCTGATCGATCGACAGGAACAGTGGCAGCGTCTTTGCGTCGCTCGCGATCCGCTGCAGGTCGGCGGCGAGGCGCTTCACGCTCGCGGCATCGTCGAAGTTCTCGCTGTACAGGATCACGCCGCCGACCTTCCGCTGACGGATCATCGCTTCGAGCGCCGGCGTGATCGCCGTGCCGTGGAAGGCCACGCTCATCAGCTGGCCGGCGCGCTCTGCGATCGACATGTTCGCGATGAGTCGATCGATCCGGGCACCGGACGCCGACGGGCTCGGCGTCGATCCGGCCAGCGGCTCGCAGGCCGCGAAGGCCGCCGCGGCGGCTGCGGACCCGAGGAACCGGCGCCGGTTCACGCGAACCGCACCGGCAGCGTGCCGCCTGTCCGCGTGCGTCCGGCCAGGACGGCCGCGAGCGCCTGCAGCGACGCGGGCACGTCACCGTAGGTGAGCAGGGCCGGGACATGTGGCACGAGGGCGGCGTCGTACGGGCTGCGCAGCGCGCAGAGGATCCCGCCGCCCGCCAGCAGGGCGCGCGCTCGCTGCGCCTGCGCGGGATCGAATGACGCGCTCGAGGTGCACACGACGAGCGGGCCGTCGCCCGGAGGCGCGACCGGTTCGGTGGTGAACGAGAGATTCGACCCGAGCCGCTCGCGGAGCGCGGACTCGAAGTGCAGCTCGCGTGGCGCGAGCTCCTCGACCGGCGATCGCTGCTCCGGCTGGAACATGACGACGCGGATCGCTCCGCCGAGCGCTGGCAGTGCTGGGCCGACGTGGGTGATCGATCGGATCGCGATCTCGAGGGCAAGCGCCCGGCCCGGCCCGTCGTCGAACGGCGCGTTGGGCACCTCGATGCCGAAACGCTCGCGGAACGCCGCCGCGCGGACGATCGCCTCGCGCAAGCGTGCGGGCGGCACGCCCAGCGCGAGATGCTCCGGAGCCGCGAGCTGCTTCTCGATACCGCTCGTGACCATGACGGCGTCGATCCCGGCGTTCACGGCGCGTGAGGCCACGCGGTCGGGCGTCTCGACCTGGGTGAGGCCGGACATGTCGAGCGAGTCGGTGATGGCGAGCCCGGTGAAGCCGAGCTCGCGCCGCAGCAGGTCGCCGAGGATCCGCGGCGAGAGCGTCGCGATGTTGTCGCCGTCCAGCGCCGGGAAGCGGATGTGCGCCGTCATCACGGACGACGCGCCGGCCGCGAAGGACGCGCGGAACGGGACGAGCTCGCGCTGCTCGAGCAGCGAACGATCGGCCGTGACGTCGACCGTCGTGTGATGGGTGTCCTGCGCGGCGGCCCCGTGGCCGGGGAAGTGCTTCGGCGACGTCGCGACGCCCGCGCCCTCCGATCCGGTCACCCAGGCGGCGCAATAGCGAGCCGCCTCGGCCGCATCGTCGCCGAACGCACGTGTTCCGATCACGGGGTTCCGTGGCTCGACGTTGACGTCGCAGACGGGGGCGTGGTTCATCGCAATGCCGTCGGCGCGGAGACCGAGCGCGACCGCGCGCGCGGCGCGCTCCGCATAGGACGGGTCGCCGGTCGCGCCGATCGCCATCGCGCTCGGGAACACGGCGCCATAGCCGATGCGGATGACGCTGCCGCCCTCCTGGTCCACGCCGACCGGCACCGGTGGCAGGCCGCCGCGCTGCGCGGCGGCGACCGCCTCACGCAGCATGCCCCGCACCTGCTCGCGCGATCGGATGTTGCCGCGGTACGCGAAGAGGAGCAGTCCGCCGATCCGCCCGCGCTCGATCGCGTCGAGGAGCGGTCCGGGGACCGCCGGTCCGTCGAATCCGGCCCAGACCAGCGCACCGCTGGAAAGACGCGCGCTCACTCGTCGAGCCTAGGTGGTCATCGCCTCCGCGGCGGACGCGATGCGCTCGCACGCGACCCGAAGGTCCGTGACTTCACGCTCGCTGAAGTGGTCGCCGAACAACGTGCCGATCGCGCGCACGACGTTCGGCGCCGCGCGGCGGAACGCCCGGCGGCCATCCGTCGTCAGCACGATGAGCTGACCGCGCCGGTCGGTGGCGCAGGCCCGTCGCTCGATGTACTTGCGCTCGACCAGCCGGTCGAGCAGGCGGGTGAGGCCGCTCTTGGTGATGAGCACGCGGTCGGCGAGCTCCGTCGGCCGCAGGCCCTCCTTCGGTCCCGTCGCCACGTTCAGCAGGACGTCGTACTCGGAGTACGAGACGCCGGTGTCGGCGAGGGCGGCCTCGAGCGCGAGCGTCGAGGTCGTGCCGGCGCGCAGAAACGCGCCCCACGCGCCGAGCTCCGGTTCGGAGGCCCGGCGCGGCCGCTCGACGGGCCCGGCGGACCGGTCGGCCGGTGCCGGGGCACCGGAATATGTTGTCCCTACAACTTGTTCCCGCACAACAAGAAGGATAGCACCGGCGAAGCCGGGAAAGCACTTCCGGTCCCAAGGAGGACGACCATGCAGTGGCAGATCGACACGACCCATTCGAGCGTTACGGCGGCGGTGAGGCACATGATGCTCACGACCGTTCGCGGCGCGTTCAGTGGCACGACCGGATCCATCGACTTCGATCCGGCGAAGCCCGAGGCGGGAGCGGTCGAGCTCCGGATCCCGGCGGCGTCCGTGAACACCGGCGATGAGAAGCGCGACGGGCATCTCCGCTCCGCCGACTTCCTCGACGCCGAGACCCACCCGGAGATCGTCTTCAAGAGCACGAAGGTGACCCCCAAGGGCAAGAACGAATTCGTCGTGGACGGGAACCTCACCATCCGCGGCACCACCAAGCCGGTCGCGGTGAACGTGGAGCTCGTCGGCATCGGGGTCGACCCGCGTGCCGGTCAGCGCGCCGGATTCGATGCGAAGTTCAGCTTCGACCGTACCCAGTGGGGCCTGACCTGGAACATGCCGGTCCCGAGCGGCGTCCTCGTCGGCGAGAAGATCTCGATCGAGGCGAACATCGCCGCGACCCCGCAGGTGAAGTCCGAGGCGACCGCCGCCTAGACCGAGGCTCGGCGGCGCGCGTGGAAGCGGGAGATCGCAAGCTCGCCAAGCGCGCGCCGCCGGGTGCGGCGCGGCTCCTTCTCGAGGACGATGCGCCGGATCTGGTCCGACGACGGCACGATCGGCGCGATGCGCCGGCGGCTCCGCGGACCGGCGATGCGTCCCTCGAGCGCGTCGATCACGTCCTTCACCCGCTCATCGATCTCGTGGATGTCGAGGGGGCGATCCCCGAGCGGCAGCGAGATCCGTACCTCGAGCTGGTCGCTCTCCCGGTAGCCGACCCCGCGCCGCGTCTGCACGTCCAGCACGGCGCCGTGCACCCGCCGGCGCCACTCGTTGCGCGGCCGCGCGTACGGCGGCAGCGGAACGCTGATCGAGAAGCGGCGAGCCACGGCGGGAGCCTAGCGCCCCGCTAGCCGCGGGTGATGATGACGTCGACGCTGTCCCACCCGGTCGCGCCGCTCGGGAACGGGTCGCGCTGGATCTCCGTCTCCCGCTCGCCGGTCTGGTCGGTCGAGCGCGCGACGATCGTGAACTTGCCGGTGCCCGACGGCGTCCAGTCGAGCTTCCAGCGCACCCAGGTGAGCTGCCCGAGCGCGGGCTCGAGCTCCGCCTTGCTGAATGTCTTGCCGCCGTCGGCGGACACCTCGACCCCCGAGATGCCACGCGCGCCGGAGAACGCGACACCGGCGATCGGGATCTTCGCCGAGCCGTCCCACTTCGCCGCGCGGATCGGCGTGTCGATCCGGGTGTTCGTGTTTATCACCGCGAGGTCGGACCAGCCGCGTTCCATCCAGTACCCGAGGTAGTCGAAGGTCACGCACTCGATCGACCGCAGCCACTTCACGTTCTTCATGCCGTAGATGTTCGGCACCAGGAGTCGCGCGGGGTAGCCGTGATCCTGCGGGATCGTGACGCCGTTCATCAGGTACGCCACGATCGTGTCTGGCTCCATCGCCTTCTCGATGCGGACCGAGTCCGTGTACCCGTCGACCGACGTGAGCTTCACGTCGTAGGTCTGGGCGGTCGGCTGGGCGCGCGCGAGCAGGTCGCGCAGCGGCACGCCGGTCCAGAGGGCCGTCGACATGAGGTCGCCGCCGATCTCGTTGCTGATGCACTCGAGCGTCTTCAGCTGCTCGACGGCCTCGAGATCGAGCAGCTGCTCGTACGTCAGCGAGAACGGGCTCGCAACCGAGCCACCGATGTCGAGGGTCCACTTCGCGATGTCGACGGACGGCTTGATGAGCGTCGTGTCCACGGTGTAGTGATCCGCGTTGTCGGTGACCCGCGGCGTGAGCGGTTGGATCGACTCGAACGCCGGTAGTGCGGGCGGCGGCGAGACCCTGGTGCGGAGCCGGCGCGCGACGAACGGGATCCCTTCGGCTCCTTTGCCCAGAGCCCGGAACGCCGAGCCGCCCGCGAGGCTCGCGAGCGCGACGACCGCCGAGATCGCGGCCGCGCCGTAGAGGACGCGCCTCCGCGACGGCGAACGCTCGGCCGTCGACCGTGCGGGTTGGGACGTGGCGACGCCGGCGAGCAGCTGCAGCGCGACGAAGTACGCGACCGCGCCGACGGCGCTGGTGATCAGGACCGAAGAGACATCGACGGCACCCGGCGCGAACAGCTGACCGAGCACGACCGAGGCGACCCAGGGCAATGCGCCGATGGTCAGGACCGTGCGATCACGCCGCCGGGGATCGACTGCAAGCGCGCCCGCGATGGCGCCGCAGCCAAGGAAGCCAATGAGGACACCGGCGACGAGGAGGCGCTTCGCCCAGAACTGCAGGAGCCCGATGAGCGGCACGACGATGAATCCGGGCATGACCTCGATGAGAGCCTGGCCGAATGCGTCGGGCGCGAATGCGAAGCCGGCCAAGCTGGCCAGGAACGCGATGTCCAACGCGAAGAACATCGCAACGCCGCCGACGAGCAACCCGGTGCGGGCGCGTCCATCGAGGCGAAGACTCACGCGGTGCACACCCGTCCTATGTATGGGACGATACGCCGCCGTGTTTCAGTCACCCGCGCCTCTGGCTGCCGACGATCTCGCCGGTTTGGCGTTCGTCAACGAGGCGGCCATCGCGCCGACGGGCGATCGCGTGGCGTACGCGGTGCGGCGCATGGACCTGCAGGCCGACCGGTATCGCGCGGCGATCTTCGTGAGCTCCGTCGACGGCTCGGGGGCGGCGCGGTGGACGGATGGAACGGCCGACGACGCGACGCCACGCTGGTCTCCCGACGGGCAGCGGCTCGCGTTCACAAGCGATCGCGGCGCGGTGCCCGCCGGCAAGAAGCGGGCACCGAAGAACGTCTTCATCGTCGACGGTACGGGCGGAGAGCCTCGGCAGATCGCGACCTTCGCGGATGACTGCGGCGACCTGACCTGGTTGCCCGATGGGTCGGCCGTCATCATCACGTTGAAGGACGCCGGCTCGGGACAGCCCGACGAGGCGCCGAAGGTGTACGACCGCATCCGATACAAGTCCGACGATGCGGGACTCTTCGATCTCCGCCGCAAGCACCTCTGGCTCGTGCCGCTGCAGGGCGATCCGCGGAAGCTCACCGACGGCGATTGGGACGACACCCAGCCGTCGGTCTCGCCCGACGGCACGCAGGTCGCGTTCACGTCGAACCGCTCCGCGGATCGCGATCGCAACACGGTCAGCGACATCTACACGCTGCCGATCGCGGGCGGCTCGCCCGTGCGCGTCACCACGGAGCGCGGTCAGTACACGAACGCCTCGTGGTCGCCGGACGGTGGTGCGATCACGTGCCTCGGCACGGCCGATGCGATCGGCGCGGGCGCCCGCAACACGCGCGTCTGGCGGTTCCCCCGCGGCGGCGGGGCCGGCAGCGACCTCCTCGGCGACTGGGATCGGACGACCGGCTCGCGCGTGATGAGCGACGTCCGCGGCGAGACCGCGGCGCTGCCGCCGGCGTGGACGCGCGACGGCCGCATCCTCTTCATCGGCTCCGACCAGGGCACCGCGAACCTCTACTCCGTGCGGGCGGACGGCGGCGACGTGCGCGCGGAGTCGCTGGGCGCCCACCAGCTCGTCACGGCGACCGTCGATCGCGAGGCCCGCTGCTTCGCCGGGGTCATCGCTACGGCGACGTCGCCGGGCGAGGTCGTCACCGGTCAGCCGGGCGACGGGCTGAAGCCGATCACCACGCTGAACTCCGCGCTGCTTTCCGGGCGATACATCGCCGAGCCCGAGCGCGTCGAGTTCGCCGGCGCCGATGGCTGGACGATCGAGGGCTGGCTGCTCAAGCCACGTGACTTCGATCCCGCGAAGCGCTGGCCGCTGGTGCTCGAGATCCACGGCGGGCCGCACGGCGCGTACGGCCATGCCTTCTTCCACGAGTTCCAGGTCCTCGCCGGCCGCGGCTACGCGGTGCTGTACCTGAACCCGCGCGGCAGTCACGCGTACGGCGACGCGTTCGTGCGGGCGTGCGTCGGCGACTGGGGCGGCAAGGATTACCAGGACCTCATGGCCGGCGTCGACCACGCGCTCGGTCTCGGCTGGGTCGACCGCGATCGGCTCTACGTGACCGGTGGCAGCTACGGCGGATTCATGACGAACTGGATCGTGGGGCACACGGATCGCTTCAAGGCCGCGGCCGCGCAGCGCAGCATCAGCAACAACATCAGCGCGTTCGGCACGAGCGACATCGGCTGGCACTTCTGGGGGTTCGAGATGGGGGACGCCACGCCGTGGCGCGACGAGCACAAGCTCGTCGAGCGCTCACCGCTGACGTACGTCGAGCAGGTGAAGACGCCGCTCCTCATCCTCCACGCGGAGAAGGACTACCGCTGCCCGATCGAGCAGGCCGAGCAGTTCTTCGTCGCCCTCAAGCTCCTGGGCAAGGAAGCGGTCTTCGTCCGCTACCAGGACGACTCGCACGAGCTCACCCGGGGCGGGAAGCCGCGCAACCGGATCGATCACGCGCGGCGCATCGCCGACTGGTTCGATGCCCACCCCTGATCTGCTGATCAGGCGGGGAGTCGTCGACGACGCGAAGGAAGCTTCACGGATGCACGCGGAGACGTGGCGGACGTCGTATCGGGGACTCGTACCGGACGCGCTGCTCGACGGCCTCGCCGACGATCGCTGGGAGAACGGCTGGCGCCGCGCGTTCGAATCGATGGACCCCACCCGGGCCGTGCATGTGGCGGAGATCGGCGGTCGGATCGCCGGCTTCGCCGGTGGTGGCCGCGCACGGCCAGGTGCGCCGCCTGGCTACGTCGGCGAGGTGTACGCGCTCTACGTGCGGCCCGCGCAGCAGCGCCAGGGCATCGGGCGCCTGCTCTTCAAGGCCGCGGCCACGGGTCTGGTCGACCGCGGGCTCGTGCCGATCGTGATCTGGACGCTGTTCAACAATCCCGCGTCGCGCGCGTTCTACGAGGCCCAGGGCGGCACGGTCATCGGCGAGAAGCACGAGCCGTTCGACGGGTACGAGCTGCACGAAGTCGCGTACGGCTGGCGCGATCCTGCGCCGCTCCTTCGGAGCTAGCCGGGGCCGAGGTCCAGGTCCTTCGGCGGCTCGTCAGGCAGCGTCCACCGGATGTACCCGTACCCGGTCTCCACGTGCTGGACGTTCGCGTCGTCGGTCGCGGCGGCGAACGCGCGATCGAATGCTGCGCGGTCCTGCCGCTCGATCGCGGCGAACACGGGGGCGAGCATCGCGCTCTCGTACCTGGCGAGTCGCTCCGCGTATTTCGGACGGATGGCAGCGAGCCGGCGTTGCAGCGATCGAACCCGCCGCGCGTAGAAGGCGGCAAGCGGCCAGTTGCCGCCGCGCGCCGCATACGCGCATCGCCACCACGAATTGCCGACGAGGACCATGAGGTCCGCGGTCCCGGGTAGCCCGGCGGCGATGTGCTCGGGTGAAAGCTCGTCGGTCACGCTCACAATTCTCCGCGATGGCGAACGACCACGGCGATCCGGTCACCGCGTGGCGGCTCTTTCGATCGAGCGACCTGCCACTCCATCGCCGCCTCGCGGTCGCGGCGGGCAACATCCTTCGCCGCGTCACGACGCCGCCGCATGACTGCTGCGG
>DATCOR010000265.1:0-4628 GCA_036564585.1 Candidatus Limnocylindria bacterium
TGCTTCCACGCGGGCTCCGGAACAAGGTATCGCAGCGACAGGCCGCGGGCGGCCCTGGCGCGCAGCTCGCGCGAGCTGATGTCGAGTCGCGGCGCGTCGAAGACGATGGTCGGCGCATCGCCCACGCGATCGGGTGCGCCGGGCCGCTCGGCGACGACGAGCGTCGCGAGCTTCGCGATCCGGTCGGGATCCTTCCATCGCGGAAAGTCCGCGATCGCGTCGCTGCCGAGGATCAGGAACAGGTCATCGGTCCCGGAGAGGCGCTCGAGCGTGTCGACCGTGTAGGACGGGCCCTCGCGATCGAGCTCCACGCGCGACACGGCAAACTGCGGTTCGCCCGCTACGGCGAGCTCGAGCATCCGCAGCCGATCGGCCTCGCCGGCCACCGGCCCGCGCTCCTTCAACGGCGATCGCCGCGCGATCACGAAGAGGACGCGATCGAGCGGCACGGACTCGAGGGCCGCGTTCGCGATCGCGAGATGGCCGACGTGGACGGGGTCGAACGTGCCGCCGAAGACGCCGAGCCTCATGCCGCGCCGCCCTCCGTCCACTCGAGCACCTTCGAGCCGATGCGCACGGTGTCGCCGCCGCGCACGCCAAGCCGCCGCAGCTCCTTCTCCACACCGTTCTTCTGCAGCAGCAGCTGGAAGTACGCTGCGGCGTCAGGGCTCTCCCAGTCGATGCCCGTCGCGAGCCGCTCGACGCGGTCCCCGCTGACCCGGAAGCCATCGCGCTCCTTCTTGACGGTCCAGTCGCGCCCGCCGCCGGCGAACACGATCCGCCGCTCGCCCGGCGACCGGTCGGCGACGACCTCGCGCGGCGCGCAGGCCGCGAAGATCCGCTTCAGCAGATCGGGCACTCCCTCGCCGGTGAGCGCCGAGACGGCGATTGCGTCGGGCCCGAGGTGCTTCGCTGTGGCCGGAGCGCGCTCGCGGGCCTCGAACAGGTCGAGCTTGTTGAGCGCGAAGAGACGCCGCCGCTCCATCAGCCCCTGTCCATACGCCGCGAGCTCGGTGTCCACGACGGCGATGTCGGCGATCGGGTCATCGAGGGCGAGATCGACGACGTGCACGATGAGCCGGGTGCGCTCGATGTGCCGGAGGAACTCCTCGCCGAGCCCGGCGCCGGTGTGAGCGCCTTCGATGAGCCCCGGAATGTCCGCGATCACGAGCTCGCGATCTTCGAGCCGGGCGACGCCGAGGTTCGGTGAGAGCGTCGTGAACGGATAGGCTGCGATCTTCGGCGTCGCGCGCGTCAGCGCCGCGAGCAGCGAGGACTTTCCCGCGTTCGGAAGGCCGACCAGGCCGACGTCGGCGATGAGCTTCAGCTCGAGATCCAGCTCGTGCGACTCGCCAGGCGAGCCGTCCTCCGCGATGCGTGGGACCCGCCGGGTGCTCGATACAAAGCGCGCGTTCCCCTTGCCGCCCTGGCCACCGCGCGCGACGACGATCTCCTCATCGGGCGTCATCAGGTCGGCGACGCGCTCTCCGGTGGCGCGATCGACGACGATCGTGCCCTCCGGCACGCGGACCACCAGGTCCGCGCCCGCCCGGCCGCTCTTGTTCTTGCCACCGCCGGCCGCGCCGTTCTCCGCCTCGAGCTTGTTGCGGAACCGGAAATCGGAGAGCGTCGTCATGCCACTGTCCACGCGGAGCACGACGCTGCCGCCGCGGCCGCCGTCGCCGCCGTCGGGACCGCCCCGCGGGACGTGCGCCTCGCGGCGGAACGAGATGACCCCGCGCCCCCCGTCACCGCCTTTGACGACCAGGCGCGCTCGATCGAGGAACACGGGCTAGGCCGCCAGCCGAACGTGCGCGGCATCGGCACGAAGGCGCTCCAGCAGCCGGGCAATGCCGATCGTCGCGGCGGCCGGCAGCGTGGCGAGCAGCGCGTACGGATCGGCCGCGAGGCCAGCGAGGCGGAGCTCGGTGCCCGGAGGCAGCTCGCCGAGGAGCGCGACGAGCGCGCCGGCCTCGCTCTCGCGGTCGCTGAGTCCCGGGAGCGAGAGCAGCTCGACGGTGATCGCGAACCGCCGCGCGGCGGCCTCGCGCAACGCGGCACGCACATCGGTCCAGCGGAATCCGATCGGATGATGGACCCGCTCGTAGGTCGGCCCGGCGGCCGAAGCAATGCGCACGACGACGCGGTCGATCCCCGATTCGGCCGCTCGTCCGAGCGCGGCCGCCGACGAGCCGCTCGTGCGCAGGACGATCTCGCCGGCGGGGCTCGCGGCGCGGATCCGCGCCGCGGCATCCACGACGTCGCGGATGGCATCGAGTGGCTCTCCTTCGCAGGCGTGCCCGAACGACACGCTCGATCCGCCTGCGGCGAGGTGCGCGATCCCCACCGCCGCGGCGTCGGCCGGCGTCACCTTGAACGCGCTCGGCTCGAGTGGCGCGCGCTCGTCATGGCGGCGCAGCGCGACGAGCGGCGCAGCCGCGTCGTTGGCCGGCGCGCCGAGCGGAAGGGCGCATTCGCCCTGGCCGAGGAACGCGTTGCGCGCGGCGACGCACCGGTATTCGCGCGCGCAGCGGGCGAGCTGGCGCAGCAGCTTGTTCGAAGGCTCGGCCCCGAGCCGGCGCGAGATCGCCGGTGCCAGGTCCTGCGGCGCTGCGACCGCCGCCGCGCCCAGCTGCACGGCCGCCACGACGAGCTCGCCCGCCGGGCCAGCGGCGACCGCGGAGTAGGGCAGGGGCTCGAGTAGCGCGACGTCGCTGGCCGCGTGGATCGACGGCAGGTGGGTGCGCACGTATCCCGGTGGCAGGATGGCCCCGACGGCCCAGCGGGCCGCGCCCAATGATCGCGGCTCACCCCGCCGATCGAGACCCATCGCCGCGCGGTCGGCGAGCGGGACGAGCTCGGTGCCGGCCGGGACCAGGATCGCGCGTTCGAGTGGCACGGGAAGGCGACCGTCGAGCGCGGTCGCGCCGTAATCCGCGGACACGAACACCCGGCTCGAGCGATCGCTGTGGACTGCTTGGTACACCGGCCCAGTATGCGAAGCCGCGCGCGGTCCTACTTAGGGCTGGAGGACCGCCAGCGGGTTCACGAACTGGCCGTTGATCTTGGTCTCCCAGTGGACGTGAGGCCCGGTGGTCACGCCGGTGAGCCCGATCGCGGCGACGGTCTGTCCCGCTGCCACCGGGGTGCCGACGGGGAGGTACGCCGCGCTCAGGTGGTAGTAGCACTCCTCGAGGTTCCCGCTCTGCACGCAGATGTGCAGGCCGCCGACGGCGACCCAGCCGTTCTGGCTGATGACGCCGTTGACCGAGGACGCGAGGCCCGTGCCGAACGGGGCGGCGATGTCGACGCCGGTGTGCCCGGCCCACATGTACTGGGTGATGATGCCGTTCACCGGCCACGCGAGGAACCCGCCGGCCTTTGCCTCGGGTGCGCTGATCGCGGGCCGCGTGATGACGGTGGCGACGACCTGCGGCGGCAGCGGCAGCGCCGCCAGGACCGCGTTCGGGACAAAGATCTGTGCCCCGGAGCCGAAGTTCTGCGGCTCGAGCCACAGGCGGTTGTAGTCCTGGATCACCGCGGGGGCGACCTTGAATCGCGCGGCCACGGAATCGACGGTGTCCCCGTCCGCGACCGTGTAGAGCGCGCCGTCGGACGGCGGGATCACGATCGCGCGCCCGAGCTGGAGGTGGTATGGGTCGGTGATCCCGTTCGCGAATGCGATCGACTCGGCCGTCAGCCCGTAGTAGTTCGCGATCGTCCAGAGCGAGTCGGCGGCCGAGAGCGTGTAGGTCCGTGATGGATGTGCGTCCTCGGTCACGACCGTGCGCGGATCGCGGCCCGCCGAGATCGTCTGGCCGCGCGCCTGTGGCGCGGCGCGGGCGACCAGCGTCGCGGTGCCCGCAGGTGCGAGCGTGGTCGATCCGACCGACGTGGAGAAGACCGAGGCCTGCGCGGCGGGCCGAGCGGCGGCGCCGCCGATGAACGGAAGCGCCATCACGACGGCCGCGACGATCAGGTTGATGAACAGGAACAGCGCGCGACGGCCGAGGTGCCGGGTGCTGAGGCGCGCGACACGCTCGATGCTCCGGCGGGTCTGCCGGGCGAGCTCCTCGAGCTGCATGCGCCCTGACGGCATGACCGACGGCCAACTCTGCGTCGCCCTCAAGACCCTCTACCTCCCCAGATGCCGACGGACCCGACAGCGGAGCCCGATCCCGAAAACGGGCATGTACGCATTGCGTACTGACCGTTCGGGGACGGGCGCACCGTAAACCGGTAGCTCACGATGTGTCAACCGCACAACGGGGCTATGTCGTTATGGCAACTGGGACCATTGGGGCACACCGTCGCTCGAATTCATCGCGGTTTGCGGCGATGTTGGGCCGTTCGTACGCTACGTCGCAGTGCCCGACTACAACCTTTCCTATTTCTATGTCTTTGCCTTTTTTCTCGTCGGCGCCGGCTTCGTCACCGTATTGCTCGGCGTTTCGCGGCTCATCGCCCCTCGAAAGCCGTCGCTCGAAAAGTCGCGCACCTACGAATCCGGCGAGGAGCCGGTCGGGCAGGCTTGGGGTCGCTACCCCAGCCACTTCTACATCTTCGCGCTGTTGTTCGTGGTGTTCGACGTCGAGGTGATCTTCCTGTTCCCGTGGGCGGTGCTGTTC
>DATCOR010000266.1:0-2126 GCA_036564585.1 Candidatus Limnocylindria bacterium
TGAGCGACGGCCGCCTGGGCGCCAAATTCCAGGGCTGGGACGTCCTGCTCCTCACCACGACCGGCCGGAAGAGCGGCGCTCGCCGGAGCGTGACCCTCAACTACTTCCCCGATGGCAGCGCGTTCGTCGTCATCGGCTCGAACGCCGGCGCCGACCACGATCCGCTCTGGTGGCAGAACCTGAAGGCGCATCCGGACGCCGAGTTCCGGATCGGGCCGAAGCGCGTCGCCGTCCGCGCGCGCGAGTGTCGGGACACCGAGCGGCAGCTGCTCTGGGCGAAGATCGTGGCGCGCGATCCGTCGTACGCGGAGTACGAGCGCCGGACGAAGCGGCGGATCCCGGTCGTCCTGCTGGAGCCGAGGGTCTAGCGCTCGAAGCGCGCGACCTGCAGCTGGTCGCCGAGCTCACGGAGGATCGCGAGGCCGGCCTCGAGCTCGTGGTCGTCGCGGGTCATCCGCCCGAGCTCGCAGCGCACGCGCCCCTCGAGCGGCCGCGCATGCATCGCTTCCGCTTCGGCGAGCGCGCCACGGAGAAGGGCTGCGTCGCCTCGGGTCACGGCGATGGCGCGGTCGAGCGTCGCCCGCACGTGGCGCATGTGCAGGTTGTCCGGTTGCTCGCGCATGGCCATGAGCGCCTCGAGGGGCAGCGGCCACTCGCGATCCGCGGCCAGGCTCACCGCCCGCTCGAACAGCTCGGGCGCGCGGGCGTCGGGCGCGGTAGCGAGGCTGACCAGGAGCGCCGCGGCCTCGGGCTTGAGCCGCAGCACGTCGCGGAAGATCGGCGCGAACCGCGACCCGGTGAACTGCGCCATGATGCTGTCGATCGTCGCGGTGAGCCGCTCCGCGGCGGGCTCATCCCGGCGCGCGAGTGCAACGAGGAGCCCGGCCATGAGCCCGCGGTTCGCGTAGCCGGCGGGGATCTCGCCGGCCTCGACCCAGAGCTGCCGCGCGCGCTCGGCAGTCGCGAGCGCGTCATCCCAGTCACCGCGGAGCGCCAGGGCGTATGCGCGCCACGCGACGAGATGCAGGGCCGCCGCCGGGACTTGGCCGGGTTGGACAAGGCGCAGGCCCTCGCGCGACAGCCGCACGGCGTCGTCGAGGTCGCCGAGCATCACCGCACACCACGCGGCGACGGAATAGCTGTCCATCCGCTCGGCGAGGTCGAGCCGGTCCCCGAGCGTCAGACGCGATCGCGCGATGTCGAGCGCCCGGGTCCAGTCACGGTGCTCCATCGCCACGGCGCCCATCGCGTCGAGGGCGATGCTCTGGAGCTCGATGTCGCCGATCGACCGGGCCAGCGCGAGCGCCTCGGTCGCGTGTGCCTCCGAGGCGGCGACCTCCGCGTCGGCCGGCGCTCGCTGCCCGTTGACCCAGAACGCGTGGAAACCCTCCCCCGCGTGATAGCGGGCCCTCCCGAGCGGATCTGTGGCCCGCGCCAGCAGCGCCGCGCCGCGGGCCCGGAGCGCATCCATCTCCGCTTCCGTCGGGCGGTCCGCGACGGCGCCGGTCATTCGGGTGAGGGACATGAGCATCGCACCGGTCAACCGCAGGGCCCGGTCCGGGTCGTCGTCGGCGGTCAGCTCGAGAGCCGAGCGGTACGCCTCGATGGACCCGGCGGGATCAGCGAAGGTATCGCCGAGCCGTTCGTACAGATCGAGGAGCTCGGCCGGCTCGGCGAGCTCGATCGCGGCCCGAAGGTGCCTGGCGGCCTCCACGTTCGCCGCGCTCACCTCGGCGGCGGCGGCCGCGCGCACGAGCCAGCGCACCGCGTTGCGCCGGATCGCTGCCGTGTCAGCGTCGCCGGCGCTCGACGCACTCGCGAGCGCCGCGGCCTCGCGGTAGTGAAGGGCGATGAGCTCGGCCACAGCGTCTTCGTGGCCGGCCGCACCATGCTCGATCCACGCGCCGGCTGCAGCATGGAGCCGAGCGCGGGTCGCCCGCGGCAGGGTCTGGTACGCGACCTCGCGGATGAGGATGTGCCGGAACGTGTTGCTGTCGGCGCCGCTCGGCCGCACGAGATCCTTCTCGATGAGCTCTTCGCTGATCGCCTCCGCCCGGCCGGCGAGCTCCGGGGCGATCGCCTCGACCCCGGCGGCGCGGAACGCGCGGCCAAAGATCGAGCCGATC
>DATCOR010000272.1:0-8575 GCA_036564585.1 Candidatus Limnocylindria bacterium
GCAGGAAGATGGGTTCGCGGCGTCGTCCCTCGCGTGGAACATCGGCACGCGAGTCGTGATCTTCATCGGCGTCGCGATCCTCATCGACCTGTACCGCAAGCGCGGCGCGCGGCTCGCCGAGCTGGACCGTCACCGTGAGGACGCGCTCGCGCTCATCGCCCACAAGCTCCGCCAGACCGCCGCGCGCATCGGCTCCGTCACCGGCGCGATCGCGTCACGTCGCGATGTGGACGGGATCGTGAACGAGGCCCGCATCGCCCTCGACCATCAGGCCCGCGAGCTCCAGCGCATGGCCGAGGACATCCTCGACATGAACGTGCTCGAGGCGCGTCGGTTCAGGCTGAGTCTCACGGAGGTCGACCTGGGCGAGCTCGTCACGGATGTCGCGCGTGAGATCGGGCGCGGCCAGGTGCAGCTCGTGCTGCAAGCCGAGCCGGTGGTCGTTGAAGGCGACGCGGATCGGCTGCGCGTCATCGTCGGTCACCTCATCGCGAACGCGGTGAAGTACTCGCCTGCGGGCGCTCCGATCCTGGTGACCGTGGCAAGCGGCCACGCCGAGGCGCGGATCGTGGTGAAGGACAGCGGAGTCGGCCTCGGCCCCGCGGATCTGACGGTCATGTTCCAGAAGTACGGTCAGGCGCAGACCGCGAAGACGACGGGCGCGCAGGGTGTCGGGCTCGGGCTGTACGTCACGCGGCTGCTCGCGGAAGCGCACGGCGGCCGCGTCTCGGCGGAGAGCGTCGGCCCCGGGATGGGCTCGACGTTCCAGCTGTCGCTTCCGGTGCGGCAGCCGAAGGGCGCCTCCTAGCTCGCGACCGTCCTCCGTCGAGCCTCGAAGCGTCGCGCCTGCGGCACGATGGTGAGCCGCGCCGGGAGCACCGCGCGCATGATCCGCACCGTCGCGATCACGATCGCGAAGAAGATCCGCTCCGTCAATCGGTAGCGCAGGCCGAGCGGGCCGCGAAGGCGCGCCGGCACGAGCGCGGCGGCGACCGCGTCGGTCGGCCAGTACACCGGCGCCGGGATCCACGCGAGCGGGCGGCGCACGTCGTTGCCGACACGGATGCTCGTCGCGTCCGGCCGTACCGTCGTGGCGAGCATGCGGCGCTCATACCGCTCGAGGTCCGCGATCGTCGCGGGCTGCAGTTGCATCGGGATCCCGAGCGCCGCGGCGATCGGGCGGGTCTCCTGCCAGTACGCCTCGCGATCGGCAGGCGTCAGTCTTCCGAGCACCGCCTCGTAGAGCCGGAGCGAGTTGAGGACAAGGGTCGTCTGGACCCAGAGCAGCAGCTCCGGATCCCGTGCGTCGTAGGCGCGGCCGTCGGCCGCGGTGCCGCGCACCGGGCCGTGGCGACGATCGATCCGTCGCAGCGCCGCGCGTGCTTCCTCCGGCTCGGCGAAGACGACCGCAAGCGTCGTGTTCAACGTCCGACCCAGCCGGCCCAGTGGATCGCGCCTGAAGTCGGAGTGCTGCTCGACGCCCGCGGCCACGAGCGGATGGGCGACCTGCATGAGCAGAGCGGCCGTCCCGCCGAGGAGCAGGAACAGCTCGCGGTCGAGCCGCCGCGCGACAGAGCCCTCAGGCAGGACCGGGTCGGGCACACTTCCTCCGTGCGGTCGTTCGGGTACGCCATCGAAGGTCTCGCGTATCTCGTCCGGACGCAGCCGAACTTCCGCATCCATCTTGCCGTCGGCCTCGCCGCGGTGGCGGCCGGGGCGGCGTCCGGGCTGACCGCCGTCGAATGGGCGATCGTCATCGTGACGATCGCGCTCGTCATCATGACGGAAGCCGTGAACACCGGCATCGAGCTCGCGGTGTCGCTCGCGTCGCCCGAGCGGCGACCGGAGGCGAAGGCCGCCAAGGACATCGCCGCGGGTGCGGTCCTCGTCGCGGCGATCGCGTCTGTCGGTGTCGGCGTTGCGCTGTTCGGCCCGCGGGTCATCGCGCTCCTCCGCCCGTAAACTGACGCCATGCCGGGCATCCAGATCGATCGGACCCGCGTCGAACACGTCGCCGGCCTCGCCCGCATCGCCCTCACCGACGACGAGCTCGACCGGTTCACCGGCCAGCTGCAGGTCGTGCTGGGCGCGATCGAGCAGCTCAAGGACGTCGACACGTCGGATGTCCCGCCGAGCGCGTCGGTCCTGCCGCTCGAGAACGTGATGCGCGAGGACGAGCCCCGTCCAAGTCTGCCCGTCGACGTCGTGCTCGCCCAGGCTCCCGACCGCGAGGGAGACTTCTTCCGCGTGCAGGCGAGCCTGGGGGAGCGCCCGCCCGATGCGTGAGCTGCCGCGCACGATCACCGAGACCGCGCAGCGGCTGCGGGCGCGTGAAGTGTCCGCGGTCGAGCTCGCGGACGCGTTCCTCGACGCGGCGCGCGCGGACCCGTACAACGCGTGGCTGCACCTCGCCGAGGATCACGCCCGACGGCAGGCCGCCGCGGCGGACGTGACGCTGCGTGGAGGCGACGCCCCGGCGCTGACCGGCGTGCCGTGGGCGTGCAAGGACATCATCGGCACGAAGGACATCGTCACGACCGCGGCGTCGAAGATCCTCGCCGGGTACCGGCCGGCGTACTCCGCGACCGTGGTGACACGGCTCGACGAACGGGGCGCGGTGATGCTCGGCAAGACGAACCTCGATGAGTTCGCGATGGGGAGCTCGAACGAGAATTCGGCGTTCGGCCCGGTGCGTAACCCGTGGGACCGCTCGCGCGTCCCCGGCGGCTCCTCCGGCGGATCGGCCGCCGCGGTCGCGGCCGGCCAGGCGGTGTTCGGGCTCGGCACCGACACCGGCGGATCGATCCGCCAGCCAGGCGCGCTCTCCGGCGTCGTGGGGATGAAGCCGACCTACGGCCGCGTCCCGCGCTACGGGGTCGTCGCGTTCTCGTCGTCGCTCGACCAGGTCGGCCCGCTCACGAATTGCGTCGAGGACGCGGCCATCGTGTGCGAGGCGATCTTCGGGATCGACCCGCACGACGCGACGACCATCGACCGCCCGATCGACGTGCGCCGTGATCTCGACGCCGGCGTGCGCGGGCTGCGGCTCGGCGTGCCGCGCGAGTACTTCAGCCCGAAGGGCGTCGAGCCGGGCGTGACCGCGGCCATCCGGGTGGCGATCGCGCAGTTCGAGAAGCTCGGGGCCGAGATCGTCGACGTGAGCCTTCCGTCGACCGACAAGGGCCTCGCCGTGTACTACATCATCCAGCCCTCGGAGGCCTCCGCGAACCTCGCGCGGTACGACGGCGTGCGATACGGGCTGCGGGTCGCCGGCCGCGATCTCGTCGACACGTACCGCAAGACCCGCGGCGCGGGCTTCGGGCCAGAGGTGAAGCGCCGCATGATCCTGGGCACGTACGCGCTCTCGGCGGGCTACTACGACGCGTACTACGTGAAGGCGCAGAAGGTCCGCACGATCATCAAGCGCGAGTTCGATGCCGTGTTCGAGAAGGTCGACGCGCTCGTGACGCCCACCTCGCCGACGGTCGCGTTCCCGATCGGGGCGAAGACGAACGATCCGCTGCAGATGTACCTGAACGACGTGTTCACCCTGCCGGTCAACATCGCCGGACTCCCCGGCCTGTCGATGCCCTGCGGCCTCTCCGAAGGCTTGCCGGTGGGCCTCCAGATCATCGCCAATTCCTATCAAGAGCGCATGCTGTTCCGCGTGGCGGCGGCATTCGAGGGCGCGACGGAGCATCATCAGCAGCATCCGATGAGGGCCGCATGACACTCGCCAAGCGATCGCTCACCAGTGCCCGCGTAGCACGGCTGCCCGCGAGCGGGATCCGTCGGTTCTTCGATCTCGCGGCAGGCATCCCGGGCGTGATCTCGCTCGGCGTCGGTGAGCCGGACTTCGTCACGCCGGACGCGTTCCGCGACGCGGCCGTGCGCTCGATCAAGGAAGGCAAGACCCAGTACACCTCGAACTACGGCCTCCTCGCGCTCCGCGAAGCGATCGCGGCACACACGAAGGAGCGGCGCGGCGTGTCGTATGACCCGCTGAGCGAGATCCTCGTCTCCGTCGGCGTGTCGGAGGCGGTGGACCTGGCGCTCCGCGCGACGTTGAACGAGGGCGACGAGGTCATCGTCGCCGATCCCTCATACGTTGCGTACGTCCCGGGCATCGTGCTCGCCGGCGGGGTGCCGGTCGCGGTGCCGACCGACGAGGCCAACGGCTTCCGCCTCCTGCCCGACGACGTGCGCAAGGCGATCACGCCGCGCACGCGCGCGATCCTCCTCGGCTTCCCGAACAACCCGACCGGCGCGGTGCTCGAGCCGGACGACGTCCGCGGCATCGCCGCCCTCGCGAAGGAGCACGACCTCCTCGTGTATTCGGACGAGATCTACGACCGCCTCGTGTATGGCACCGAGCACCATTCGATCCTCGACGAGCCCGGCATGAAGGAGCGGACGATCTACCTGGCCGGCTTCTCGAAGGCGTACGCGATGACCGGCTGGCGCGTCGGCTACGCGTGCGCGCCGGCCGAGATCATCGAGCAGATGATGAAGATCCATCAGTACACCGTGATGTGCGTGCCGACCGCGGCCCAGTACGCGGCACTCGAGGCGATGCGCAACGGCGAGGCCGAAGTTCAGCGGATGGTCGCCGAGTACGACAAGCGGCGCCGGCGGATGTACGACCGCTTCAACGCGATGGGCCTGCACTGCTTCGAGCCTCGCGGCGCGTTCTATTGCTTCCCGAACGTCAGCTCCACCGGACTGTCCGATGACGAATTCTGCGAACGGCTTCTCAAGGAGGAGCAGGTCGTCGTCGTTCCGGGGAACGCGTTCGGCGAGCGCGGCGTCGGTCACGTGCGCGCCTGCTACGCCGCCTCGATGGAGAAGATCGATACCGCGTGCGATCGCATCGAGCGGTTCGTGGGACGGCAGCGACACTGATCGACTGGGAGCGCGCCTTCGAGAAGGCGCTCGCGGCGGGCGATCCGCTTGCCGCGTCGGACATCCTGCGACGGACCGGCCAGCGCGGATGGGTGAAGAAGTCCGAATACTCCCGGGCCGCCGCCATCGTGCGCACGCAGAGCGCATCGTCGCTCGTCCGCCGCGACTGGGCGACCCGGCTGCTCCAGCATCCCCGCCGGGTCGACAAACAGCTCGCCGCGGTCATCCTTCGGCCGCTCGTCACGACGAATCGTCCCGACGTCGAGCGCGCGATCCACCGTCTCGCGCGCGACGAGGACTGGGAGGTCCGCGAGGCCGCCGCGTCCCTGCTGGGCGATTGCCTGGAGCGCGCGTTCAACGAGTACCTTCGCCCCGCGCAGGCCTGGGTCGCGACCGGTGACGCGCGAATGCGCCGCGCGGTGATCGTCGCGGCCAAGTACGCCGCCCGCAGCAGGCATCCGGAGCGCGCCGACGCGCTGCTCGATCTCATCGAGCCCGCGCTCTCCGACCGCGACGAGTACGTCCGCCGCAACCTCGGGCCGTTCGCGATCGGCGATCAGCTGCTCCGTTCGTACACCGACGCGACCTTCGCGCGGCTCGAACGCTGGGCCCGCGACCCCGACGAGAACGTCCGCTGGAACGTCGCGTCGGTGTTCACGAGCGCGTCCGGCGCGAAGATGGCCGAGCGCGGCTTCGGCATTCTCTCGTTCCTTGCGAGCGATACGCGGCCGTTCGTCACGCGCGCCGTCAGCGCGGCCGTGCGCAACATCGTGAAGCGCCGGCCCGAGCTGCGCGACGCCGTCGCCGAGTGGGACGGCGGCACTCGCGCGGCGGTGCAGCGCGCGCTGCAGCCCGCAGCCGAAGCGAGCGCCTGATGGGCACGCGCTACGAGGATCAACCCGTCGAGCAATGGGCCGGTCCCGAGTCGCTTGACCCCACGCCGGTCTGGAAGCAGTACCTGCTCGTCGCCGCGTTCGTCGTCGTCGCGCTGGTGCTCGTCGCGTTCGTCGCGTACAACGCGCTCGCGGTTGAGCTCGCCACGCCCCCAGCAACCTTGATCGGTGGACGGGTGGTGCTCGCGACGTCGGACATTCCCGACGTCGGTGGGATGCCGAAACGCTTCGGTCCTCCGGTGAGCCGCAACGACGGCGCGTTCTACCTCGTGCAGCCTTCCCGAGGCGAGGTCATCGCGATCAAGGAGAACTGGCGACCCGAGGGCGCCGCGTTCATCTGCTGGATCGAGCCCGAAGATCCGCGACTCGCGCCGATCGACGGGAACGCGACATTCGGGAGGGGCGGCTGTGACTACGGGAGCCTCGGAAAGGTTCAGCCTTCGGTGTGGGACGCACGCGGCGAGCCGATCAGGGGCACCGATCAGCCGCTGGACCGGTATCTTGTCTCGGTGGAGGGCGAGAAGGTCGTCGTCAATACGAGCCACGTGATCAGCGGCGTGCGCAAGGTACCGGCGCCCTCCGACCCGACCTTCCGATGACCGTGGCGACGCGTTACGAAACGATCATCGGCATCGAGTGCCACGTCGAGCTCGACACGCGCTCGAAGATGTTCTGCGGCTGCTCGGCGAAGTGGTTCGGCGCGCCGCCGAACACGCTCACCTGCGAGGTCTGCCTCGGCCTGCCGGGCGCGCTCCCGTACCCGAACCGCCGGGCCATCGAGCTCTCGATCGCGGCCGGGATCGCGCTGCACTGCGAAACGCCGGAGCACACGAAGTTCGACCGTAAGAACTACATGTACCCGGATCTGCCGAAGGGCTATCAGATCTCGCAGTTCGACCTCCCGCTCTCCGTGAACGGCTGGCTCGAGATCCCAGCCGACGGCGGATCGACGAAGCGCGTCGGCATCCGCCGCGCGCATCTCGAGGAGGACACCGGCAGCCTGATCCACGCCGGCGGCGCGACGCTCATCGATTTCAACCGGTCCGGCACGCCGCTGCTCGAGATCGTCTCCGAGCCCGACCTCCGGTCGGTCGGCGAGTCCCTCGCCTACCTCGAGGCGCTACGCGAGCGCCTGGTGTACGCGGGAGTCGCCGGATTCAAGCTGGAGCAGGGCGGGGCGCGATTCGATGTGAACGTTTCCATCCGATTCGACGAGGGCGGCGAGACGCGCTGGCCGCCGCAGAGCGAGATCAAGAACCTCAACAGCTTCCGCGCGCTCGAGGAGGCCGTGCCGTTCGAATCGGCGCGCCTGTGGGACGAGTGGGAGAGGGGCGGCGAGCTCCGGACGCGCACCGGCAAGATCACCGTGGGCTGGAGCCCGGACAAGCGCCGCACCTACCTGCAGCGCACGAAGGAGGAGGTCGACGACTACCGCTATTTTCCCGAGCCCGATCTCGTCGCGCTCGCGCCCGACCGCGCGATGGTCGAGCGGATCCGCGCGGCGCTGCCCGAGATGCCGAGCGACCGCCGCGCGCGGTTCGTCTCGCAGTACGGGCTCTCGGACTACGACGCGCGGGTGCTTGTGTCGGACCGCGCGCTCGCCGACTGGTTCGAATCCGCCGTGAAGGCCGCGCCGTCGGAGGCCAAGCGGGTCGCGAACTGGGTCACCGGAGAGCTGCTCGGGCACCTGAAGGCCGTCGATCTGCCGCTCGCGCAGCTCAAGCTGACGCCGGCGCAGCTCGGAGCGCTCGTCGGGCTCATTGGCGCAGGGTCGATCAACACGACCGCGGCGAAGGTGGTGTTCGGCGAGATGCTCGCGACGGGCCGCGATCCCACTTCGATCGTCGCGGACAAGGGCCTGTCGCAGGTTTCCGACGAGGCCGCGATCGCGGCGGCGGTCGATGAGGCCATCGCGGCGAACCCGAAGGTCGTCGCCGACATCCGCGCCGGCAACCAGCGCGCGATCTCGGGGCTCATCGGCCCCGTCATGAAGAAGATGGGCGGGCGGGCGAACAGTGCGGTCTTGAACCGCATCATCGCCGAGCGCGTGAAGTGAGCGTGCCGCTCGACGACGTCGTCGCGTTCCTCGACGGGAAGCTCGAGACGGAGAAGTTCGACGAGGAAGCATCGAACGGTCTCGTGCTGCGCTCATCCGAGACGGTCAGCCGGGTCGCCTGCGCGGTCAACACGTCATTTCACGCGATCGCGCGCGCGAAGTTCACGGACTGTGATCTGCTCATCGTCCACCACCGCACCTGGCCCGAGATCGACCTCGAGCTCGCGCCGCAGAAGCTCGACCGGCTGAAGGACAACGGCATCTCGCTGTACGGGGCGCACTCCGCCCTCGATGGCGCGGCCGGCTTCGGAAATCCGGATCTGCTCGCGGCAGCGTGCGGCGTGATCGTCCAGGAGCGGTTCCTCGCGTATCACGGCGGGATGGCCGGGATCGTCGGCCGGCACGACCGCACCTTCGCCCAGCTCGCGGAGCGGATGCGCGACATCCTCGGCGTCCCGGTCGAGGCGTGGGAGAACGTCCCGAGCTGCCGGCGCGTCGCGATCGCGACCGGCGGTGCCGGCAACACGACCATGCTCGAGGAGGCGCGGCAGCACGGTGCGGACACGTACGTCACCGGCGAGGGGAGCATGTACACGAAGCTCTACGCGCGCGAGCGGGGGATCAACCTCATCTTCGGATCGCATTGGGCGACCGAGACGCTCGGGGTGAAGGCGCTTGCGTCGCAGCTCGAGGAACGGTTCGGGCTTCCGTGGGTATTCATCTG
>DATCOR010000282.1:0-2814 GCA_036564585.1 Candidatus Limnocylindria bacterium
GATCGGCGACGCAGTGCGCGGCTACATCGCTGCGGTCGTCCGAGCGACGCGGGGCATCAGCGGCGTCGAGCTCGGTGCGAGCCCGCGCGCGTCGATCGCGCTGTTCCGAGCGGCACAGGCGCGCGCCGCGATCCGCGGCCGCGACTACGTGCTCCCGGACGACGTGAAGCGGCAGGCCCCCGCGGTCCTGCGCCACCGTCTGTTCCTCGATGCCGACGCCCAGATGCGCGGCCGTACGCCCGCCGCGGTCGTGAACGAGGTCCTCGGCCGCGTCCCCGTTCCGGCCGAGGAGCCCCGGCCGGTCGCATGACCGTCCAGCGCACCGGCCTGTTCCCGTGGCCGATCGCCCTCGCGCTGTTCGGCGCCGCGGCCGTCACGCGCGAGCCGGTCGTGCTGCTCGCGGCAGCCGCGGCGCTCGCCGGCTGGGCGGTGTCGTTCTTCACGTCGCGGATCGCGCTCCGCGGCGTCGAGGTGCGGATCGAGATCACGCCGTCGCGGATGGTGGCCGGCGACACGCTCAGCGCGCGCATCTTCATCGCGAACCGCAAGCCGTTCCCGATGCCGTGGCTCGAGGTGCGGCTCGCGCTTCCCGAGGGCATCGATCCCGAGCCGGCGATGCCCGGCATCCCGCGAGGCACCGTGGGCGCAGGGTTCGCGCCGCGGGGCAACGAGCGCGTGACCCTCGCGTTCGCCCTCCGCGCCACCCAACGCGGCGCGTACGAGCTCGGTCCGATCCGGCTGCGCAGCGGCGACTGGCTGGGCTTCACGAGCGTCGACGCGGTCGTCGAGCCGCATGCGGCGATCGTCGTGTATCCGAAGCCGTTGACCGTGGCGGACCATCATCGCCCGTCCTTGCGGCCGCTCGCCGAGACCGCGACGAAGCGCGGCCTGCTGCCCGATCCGCTCCGCTTCCGCGGTGTGCGCGAGCATCGGAGCGGAGACGCGCGCAAGGAGATCCACTGGAAGACATCGGCGCGCCTAGGCTCACTGCAGACGAAGGTGTACGAGCCTGCGACAAGCCTCGACGCGGTCTTCCTGTTGAACGTCGCGACCTACGACCAGTACTGGATCCAGGCCGACCCGGAGGCCGCCGAGACCGTCATCTCCGCCACCGCCGAGCTCATCCGCCTCGCGGCGGACGCCGGACGGCAGGTCGGCCTCGTGACCAACGGCATCGACAACGTCACGCACGAGCGTCCGCGCTCGGCGCTCGGCCGTGGGCCGAGGCCGCTGACACGCAGCCTCGAGATCCTCGCGCGCCTTGGGCCGTACGCGTCACATTCGCCCGAGGCCGTGTTCCTCCGCGAGCGCGGGCGCCTCCCGTGGGGTGCGACGCTCGTCTGCGTCACGCCCGTGCTCGGGCCGCATCTCGCCGGCGCCCTGCTCGCACTGCGCCGGGCGCACCACCGGATCCTCGCGGTCGCGATCGACGAACCCGACGAAGGCGTGCGGGCACGGCTGCACGCCGCAGACATTTCCGTCGACAGCCTGCGGATCGGAGCGCGCCGTGCGGCGGGGTAACGCGCAGACCGCGGTCGCCGCGCTCCTGGTGGGCCGCAGCCTCATCGAGGCCGTGCTGTTCGCCGCCATCGTGACGGCTGCGCAGGTCTTCACGAGCGGCGACCGGGCGGTGCCGATCGTGACGACGGTGCTTGCCCTTGCCGGGGTGGGCATCGTGCTCGCGAGCATCCTGCGCGATGCGCGCGCCGATCGCCAGAACACGGCGATCGCGCTCGTCGCCATTGCCGCGGCCGCCGCGGTCGGCGTCTATCTTGCCCCGCCGCATCCGGACGGCCTGATGATCCTGACCCGGATCATCCTCTTCGGCATCGTCGGCGAAGCGTTCGTGTGGCGCAACCTCACCGTCGCCCGATCGCTCGTGCGGTGGTCGGACGCCCGGAACTCCGGTTTCGCTGCGATCGGCGTGACCGCCCTCACAGCACTCCTGCCCGGCGCGGTGGATCGCACCGGGCTGGTCATCGCGGGCCTCGTCGCGACCGCCGCGACCGGCGTCGCGCTATCGCTCGCGCGATCCGCGGAGGAGCTGGCCCTCGCGGGCCGCGAGGCCCACGGCGAGACGGGCCGCACCACCGCATCGGGCACCGCGATCCTCCTGGCGATCCTGTCGGTCATCGGCGCGATCTTCGCGCCGTTCACCGGCGAGTTCATCCGGCAGGGCGGCGACCTCGTGGCGCCGATCATCGGGAACCTGCTGTACGGGTTCCTCCTCGCGATGGGCTACGTCGCGGAGTTCTTCGTGAACGTCATCCAATCGCTCTTCCGCGGCGGGAGCTTCCCGCCGCTCCGGCAGCTCGCGCCGCCGTTGAGCGACGTGGAGGAGGCGGAGGCGTTGCGGCAGATCGAGGCGACGCGCCCGTTCGTCGTCGGGGCCGTCGAGATCGTGATCGGGCTGGTCGCGCTGATCGTCGTGATCATCCTCGTGGATCGCATGGCTCGCGAGCGAAGGCAGACCCTGCCGGACGGCGCGACCCTCGACCGCGAGGCGTCAGCTGGCGAGGGCATCGCCGCGTTCCTCGCTGGGCTGCTCCCGCGGCGCACCCGAAGACCGGCTTCGCCTCGCGACGACGGCACGCCCGCGGGCGCGCTACGGGCCCTCTACTGGCGATACCTCGCGCGCGGCGATGCGACCGGCATCGCGTGGCGCGCCGCGGGCGAAACGCCGCGCGAGCATCACGACCGCAGCCTCATCGCGGCGCCCCGGAACGAGGCCGCGACGGTGCTCGTCCGCGCGTTCGAGGACCTCCGGTACGGGGACCGCGACCCCGACCCCGCGACGGTCGATGCGGCTCGGCG
>DATCOR010000289.1:0-6797 GCA_036564585.1 Candidatus Limnocylindria bacterium
GGGTGCGGCTCATGGTCTCGGATTACGTCGCCTCCGCCGTCGCGCTGACCGGGATCGTCGTGCTCGCGAACCTTCACGCGCCGCTGCCCGCGATCCTGGCACTCGTCGTGTTCAGTTCGCTCATGAACCCGCTCGGCACGAGCGGCTCGCGGTCGCTGTTCCCGCTCGTCATCCCATCGCACCTCTGGGACCGCGCGAACGCGGTGGACTCGATGTTCTACATGGTCACGACCGTGCTCGGCCCCCCGCTCGCGGGCGCGATCGTCGCGTTCTCCTCACCCGAGGCCGCCATCGCCGCGACCGCGGTCGTGTTCGTCGCCGGCGCCGTCACGCTCGCGTCCGTTCAGGACGTGCGCAACGATCGCGAGGATAGGGTCGGCCTGCTCGCCGAGGCACGGGCCGGCGTGGTCTACGTTTTGCGCAACCGAGCGCTCCGCGGGCTCGCGGTCGGGATGTCGGTGGTGAACTTGGGGCAGGGGATCCTGCTGGTCGGGTTGCCGGTGCTCGTCCTGCAGGGCGGCTACGGCGGCCCGCAGCTCGTCGGTGTGCTCTGGTCGATCATGGGCCTGAGCGGCATCGCGAGCGGTCTCCTCGCCGGACGGCTGGGGAGCGTCGGTCGCGAACGTCCGATGCTCGTCGGCGGCATCCTCGTGATCGGCTCCGGCATCGCCGCCATCGCGACGGCATCGTCGCTCGGCGGCCTCGTCGTCGGGGTGGTCCTTGTGGGCATCGGCAGCTCGGTGATGGACGTCGCGCTCTTCTCGCTACGACAACGAGTGACCGATCCGGCCTGGTTCGGCCGCGCATTCGCGGTCTCGATGCACCTGAACTACTCGGGGATCCCCGTTGGCTCCGCGCTATCTGGGCCGCTGCTCGCGATCTCGACGCCATTCGCCCTCTCGGTGGCGGTCGCCTTCGCGCTCGTCGCCGCTGGGCTCACGTTCGTGATGGTGCCGTCGAGCGAACGGAGCTAGCCGGCGACCGGGGTCCACTATGTCCCTGTGCGGCGGACCATCTGGGGCGACAACGGGGGCGTGCGGATCGAGGCGATCGAGTGGTCGCCGCAGGTCGAGCCATCGGCGCAGGGCGTGCCCCTCGTCTTCCTCGCCGGAGGCACCGGCAACGCCCGCAGCGGCGAGGTGCACGCGCCCGCCGCTACGTCGGGGCGGCTCGGCACGAGACCCCGCCGGCTGCTCGGGGTCTCCAGGCGGGGCATGGGTCTGTCGGACGCGCCGCCGAGCGGGTTCGCTCCCGCGGACTTCGCCGGGGATGTGCGTGCCGCGGTCGCCGCTGCGGGCTACGAACGGTTCGCTCTCTTCGGCCACTCGATGGGCGTGCCGATCTCGATCGAGCTCGCGCTGAGCGACCCGGGGGGTCTTGCCGGACTCGCCCTGGGCGACGCGCCAGCGCGCTACATCGACTTCAAAGCCGATGGGACCTTCGACAGCATCCTCAGCTGGCCGTCCGACTTCGCGAGCTGGGACGAGGCCTTCGACTGGCTGTTCCGTAACGCCGGGCGCACGAGCGCAAATCGCGTCCTGTTCGAGCAGATCAAGCGTCGTGAGTTCACCGAGCGCGATGGGCGGATCCGCTCGTTCGTGGGTCGTGAGGCCCTCGTGCGGACGGTCGAGGAATCGGTGACCACCCACGTCGACTACCGGCCCCGCCTCGGAGAGATCAGCTGCCCGGTGCTGCTCCTCGTGGCGAGCTCCGGATGGTCGCCGATGCAACCGGCCGACCTTGCGGCCTACGAGGACCGCGTGCGAGATCTCGCCATCGCTCGCCTCCAGTCGGGACACGATCTTGGCCAGTTCAGCGACGCCGGACCCCTTCATGCGGAACTCGGCGTACTGCTCGACCGTATCGATGGCTAAGCGCAAGAGTGTCCGGACATTCGCCGTGGTCGCGGTCGCGCTCGTCGCGCTCAGCTGGCCGTTGAACATCCTCGACGTCCGCGCGCGGGCGCCGTTCGCGTCGGTCGCGTCGGCGTTCGACGCGGCGCCCGGTTATCCGGGGTACGCCTGGTCCCGCGACGGCCGGGGCATTGTCGACCGCGGCGAGCTGACGACCATCGCCGGGCCGGACCATTGCCACTGGCAGTCGGCGACGATGCTGTTCATCGGCTGGCCGCCCGGCACCAGATCGGAGACGATCGCGTCGGCGCGGATGTACGTGCGCGATCCGCAGGGCGTCTACAGCCCGACGTACCGCGACCTATTGGTCCGCAACGCGACGCTGCCAGCCGACGCCAGGCCGACCGGCTATCGGTTGGGGCCGATCGAGCTCTATCTCAGTCCGACGGATCAGGATGAGGGGATCTACGTGGTGGCCCCATCCGGCGCCGAGCGCTGGCCGCGGGTCGATCCGATCGGCCTCTGCGCGTGATCGCTCCCTAGCTGACGGCGGCTCCGGTGCGGACCGGTCGTGCCCGCAGCTTCGGCAGCACGTCCTTCTGGAACAGCTTCATGAACCGCTCCTGGTCGGGACCGGGACCGTGGATCACGAGATGGTCGAAGCCCATGTCCGCGTACGCGCCGACGCGCTCCACGATCTCGGCCGGGTCCGTCGACACGATCCACCGGGACGCCGCCTGCTCGGCACTGAGCGCGGACGCGAGCCGCTCCATCTCGCGCGGATCCTCGACCCCGACCTTCTGGTCGCCGGGCAGCGCGAGCGCCGCCCACTGCTTCGTGTCCTCGAGGGCCCGCTCCGGGTCGGTGTCGTACGAGACCTTCACCTCGATCATGAGCTCGATGGTCTTCGGATCGCGGCCCGCCTTCGCCGCACCCTCACGGACGGCCGGCAACAGCTTCGAGCTGTAGAGCTCCTCGCCCTTGCCGCTCGTGCAGATGAACCCGTCGGCCACGCGCCCGGCGAGCCGCGCCGCTGATTCCCCGGTCCCCGCGATGTACAGCGGCACCGGCCCAGACTGCCGCCGCTCGTAGATGGTCGCGTTCTTCGTCTTGTAGAACTCGCCGTCGAACGTCACGAAGTCCTCGCGACCGAGCTGCTGCATGAGCTCTGCGGCTTCCTTCATCCGCGCGAAGCGCTCCTTGATCTCGGGCCACTGGATCCCAAGGGGGACCTCGTTCATCGACTCGCCGGTGCCGATGCCGAGGAAGAACCGGCCGCCGGAGAGGGACTGGATCGTCGCGGCCATCTGCGCGACCAGGGCGGGGTGGTAGCGGAACGTCGGCGTCGCGACGCTGGTCCCGAGCCGCACGCGCTTGGTCTGCGCCGCGAGCGCGCCGAGCCACACGAACGCGTTGGGCGCCTGGCCGCCGTGATGGCGCCAGGGTTGGAAGTGGTCGCTCACGGTGACGCTATCGAAGCCGCATTCCTCCGCGAGGAGCCCGAACCGGAGCAGCTCCTGAGCGCCGAACTGCTCCGCCGAAGCCTTGTAGCCGATCTTCATCCGGTGACCACAGGGTAGGTCAGCTTCGCCCGACGACGATCGGCACGTCGTCGCGGTTGCCCCATTCCTCCCACGATCCGTCGTAGGTCCGCACGTCGTCGTGGCCGAGCGCTGTAAGCACCAGATGCGTGAAAGCCGCACGGACCCCGGCCTGGCAGTACGTGATCGTCGCGGTCTCCGGTCCGAAGCCCGCGTCGATGTACATCTGCTCGAGCTCCTCGGGGTCCTTCAGCAGCCAATCGTCGCGGAGCGCGTCCTTCCAGAGGATGTTCACGGCCCCCGGGATGTGTCCCCCGTGCTTCGCCCGTGCCTCGACGCCCGTGTACTCGGCGTCGCGGCGCACGTCGAGCAGCCAGGGGTCGCCGGTGCGGACCGTCTCGAGGACCTCGCCGGCGGTCGCGATCACGCCGGGTCGCGGGCGGGGCGTGAACGACGCCGCCTTCACGGTGACCTCACCGGCTTCGACGGGCCGCCCTTCGCCGACCCACTTCTGGATCCCGCCCTCCATGACCGCCATCGCGTCGTGACCGTAGCGGCGAAGGGCGAGCCAGAGGCGGGCCGCGTGGTGCCCGCCCTCGGAGTCGTAGCCGATGACGAACGTGTCGTCACCGATGCCGAAACGGCCCATCGTCGCGGCGAAGTCCGCCGGCTGCTGGAGCATGTAGAGGGGATGGCCCGACGCGGGTGGGGGAGCGGCGATGTCGCGGCTCCAGTCGATGTGCACCGCCCCCGGCAGGTGCGCCTTGAGGTACTCGGTCCGCGCTTCGGCGTCGAAGCTGAACCGGCAGTCCACGATGCGGACCTTCGGGTCCGCGAGCTTGGCCGCCACCTGTTCGGTGGACCAGAAGAGCTCTGGGCGGGTGAAGGGGCTCACCGCGACAATCTAGCCGTGCTCCGGGGAAGCCTTCGGCGCGGCCTCGCGCTCGCGCGGCTGCGCACCCACCGCGCGCCGCCACTCGGCGTCACGCTGTACGAGCGTGCGGGCTGCCACCTCTGTGAGGAGACGCATCGCGCGCTCCGACGGATCGGGCTGGACCGGCCGCTCGCGATCGAGCGCATCGATATAGCGGGCGACCCGGTGCTCGAGCTGCGGTACGTCATCAGGATCCCCGTCCTTAGGGTGGGTGAGGCCGAGCTCGACGCAGCGGGACTGACCGACCGCCAGATCGCCGACTGGCTGCGGACACTTGACATGAGCAACTAAATTGTTGACATGGGCAAGCATCCTGCGGCAGCCCGTCCAAAGCCGGCCTTCGATCGCCGGGTCGCGGACGTCCGCCGGTTCAGCCGGTTCTACACGCGCCAGGTCGGTCTCTTGCGGGACGGATATCTCGAGACGCCGTTCTCGCTGACCGAGGCTCGGGTCCTGTACGAAGTCGCCAATCGCGAGCACGCAGTCGCCGCGGAGCTGACGAAGGAGCTCGGGCTCGACGCCGGGTATCTGAGCCGGATCCTCGCCGCGTTCCGCCGGCGGGGGGTCATCGAGCGCCGTGCATCTGCCGAGGATGCGCGCCGGAGCGAGCTGCGGCTCACGAAGCGGGGGAGGAGCGTGTTCGCGTCCCTCGACGCCCGGTCGCGGGACGACATCGGCACGCAGCTCGCGCGGCTGGCCGTGGCCGACCAGGAGCGGCTCGTGGGGGCGATGGGCACGGTGGAGCGGCTGCTCGGCGAGCCGCAGACCGGCGGCGACGGCGGGTACGTCCTGCGCGGGCCGCGGTCGGGCGACCACGGCTGGGTCGTCCAACGGCACGGAGCCCTGTACGCCGAGGAGTACGGCTGGAACGAGGAGTTCGAGGGTCTGGTCGCGCGCATCGTCGGCAAGTTCGTCGAACACCTCGATCCGAAGCGCGAACGGTGTTGGATCGCCGAGCGCGATGGCGAGAATGTGGGCTCCGTCTTCGCGGTGAGGCAGTCGGCGACGGTGGCCAAGCTGCGGTTGCTGCTGGTCGAGCCGAAGGCCCGGGGCCTCGGCATCGGCAAGCGGCTCGTCGATGAGTGCGTGACGTTCAGTCGCGCTGCGGGCTACAAGAAGCTGCGCCTGTGGACGAACAGCGTGCTTCGCGCAGCGCGCCACATCTACGAGGAGGCCGGCTTCGAGCTCATCGATGAGGAAAGCCACCACAGCTTCGGCAAGGATCTCGTCGGGGAGACCTGGGAGGTGAAGCTCTAGTCGTTCCTAGACTCGACGGCATGCCGCTACGTCTCTCGGCCAACCTAGGACGCGAGCTCAGGGCGTATGCGCTCGACCGGATGCCGCGGGCGACCCGCGTGATGGTCCGCGACCTGCGACGGCGTGGAAAGGTTCGCCGGATCGGCGACCTCGCAGCGCTCGACGTGGCCCTGGGTGAGGCGTACGAGGCCTACCAGCGATCGGAGGAGGACGGGCGCCGCGTGCTCGATGGGATCGAATTCGTCGTCACCGAGCCGCGGCCGCAGGATCCCGCGTCTGACGCGTACCGTGACCACGAGCTTGCCCTGTACGAACGACTCACCGGCAAGCCCTACACCCCGGCGAACGAACGGTCGGTCTTCGATCTCGCCGAAGGCGTGCGGTCGCCGTTCCCGTATCGCACGCGGACTCCCGAGCTGGTCGGCGATCAGCTGATCCTCCTCGGGTTCCTGATGAAGGCGATCCCGATGCCACCGCCCGCACGCATCCTCGAGTTCGGCCCCGGGTGGGGCAACACGACCGAGGCGCTCCTCCAGACCGGGTACGACGTCACTGCGGTCGAGATCGATCCGGCGTTCGTCGAGCTCATCGCGCGGCGCTGCGCGCTCCACGCGGACCGATTGACGCTCGAGACGGCCGACATGCTCGAGTTCAGGTCCGCGCAGCGTTTCGACGTCGTCCTGTTCTTCGAGTCCTTCCACCACTGCCAGGACCATCGACGTCTGCTGCGGCAGCTGCACGACCTTCTGGTCGACGACGGCGTGATCCTCTTCGTGGCCGAGCCGATCGTCGACCTTCCGTATCCGTGGGGGTTACGGCTCGATGGCCAGTCGCTCTGGGCGATGCGACAGCTCGGTTGGCTCGAGCTCGGCTTCGACCGCGCCTACTTCATGCAGGCGCTCCGTGACACGGGCTGGGCCGGCGAACGGCTGCACTCGCGCGCGATCTCCGCGATCACCGACGTCGTCGCCGCGCGCCGCGCGACCTAGGACACCCTTCCGCCACGGCGGGGCTCCTCGCGCTCTGACAGGACCAGGTCGAGCCAGGTCTGCGCCTCGCGGTACAGAGCCGGATTGTTCGCTGGGGTGTAGTAGGCAAGCGCCGCGACGGCCTGCGACAGCGCCCAGCCACGCGCGCGCTGCCAGGTCGCATCATCGGTCGGCAGGGCCTTGCGGAACGCATCGCGGGCCTCGCGCGAGTACAGCTTCCAGG
>DATCOR010000312.1:0-6420 GCA_036564585.1 Candidatus Limnocylindria bacterium
GAGTGGCTCAGCTTCAAGGCCGAGACGACCTTGGAGGAAGGTGTCCGCCGGTTGATCGACTGGCGCCGGGCGGCGATCGCGAGGAATTGACCACCGTAGGCTGATGATGTATACATACATCATGCGTCGAACCCAAATCTACCTGACTGACGAGGAGGCCGTGGCGTTGAAGCGCGCAAGCGAGAAAAGCGGTGCCTCGATGTCTACGCTCATCCGCTCCGCGATCGACCAAACCTACGTGCGCGCCGAGGGCTTGCCGTCGAAGGAAGATGCGCTGCGCATCATCGCCGAGACAGCCGGCGCGTGGAAGGGCCGCACCGAGACCGGCGAGGAATATGTAGAACGCATTCGGCCGGGTCTGATCCGCCGCCGCTACGGCAACTCCATCTGAAGCTCGTCATCGACGCCTCCGTACTCATCGATCACGTGCGCGAGCGAGGCCCGGCGACGGGATTCATCGCCGCCGCGGTCGAGCGTGGTGACGAGCTCTGGAGCTCGCAGGTCATCCGTGTCGAAGTCCTCGCTGGGATGAGGTCGGGCGAGGAGCGCGGTACCTACGCGCTCCTCTCCTTGCTGCGCTGGGCGGACATCGGCGACGACGAGGCCGCCGGCGCGGGGGCCCTTGGCCAGCGCTACAGCCGTTCGCATCCGGGCATCGACACACCCGATCTACTCCTGGCCGAGCTCGCGCAGCGCCTTGGCGCGGAACTTGTCACCATGAACGTCAAACACTTTCCGATGTTCCCCGAGCTGAAGCGCCCGTACTCGTACTGAGGAGAAACGCCATGGCCGTCGAAGCGCGCAAGAAGATGAATGTCCCGATCACCAAGCCGTCGCTCGGTGAGGAAGAGGCCAGGGCGCCGTACGAGTCGATCAAATCGGGGTGGGTGACCCAGGGCCCGAAGGTCGCCGAGTTCGAGAAGGCGGTGGCGTCGTACGTCGGCGCGAAGCACGGCATCGCAACGACCTCGTGCACCACGGGGCTCCACCTGGCGCTCGCGACCGCGGGCATCGGCGCGGGCGACGAGGTGATCGTCCCGTCGTTCACGTTCATCGCGTCGGCGAACGCGATCCTCTACACCGGCGCGACCGCGGTATTCGCGGACATCGATCCGCGCACGTACAACATCGACCCGAACGACATCGAGCACCGGATCACCAAGCGCACGAAGGCGATCATGCCGGTGGACCAGATCGGCCTGTCGTGCGACATGGCCCCGATCAACGCGATCGCCAAGAAGCACGGCATCGACGTGGTCGAAGACGCGGCGCCGACGATCGGCAGCGAGTACAAGGGACGCAAGACCGGCTCGAACGCGCATCAGACCGTCTTCAGCTTCCACCCGCGCAAGGTCATCACGACCGGCGAGGGCGGCATGATCACGACCGACGACGACGCGCTCGCGGACCGCGCGCGCAAGCTGCGGGCCCACGGCATGAGCGTCTCGGACCTGGACCGCCACACGGCCGACCGAGTGATCATCGAGGAATACAACGAGCTCGGCTTCAACTACCGGATGACCGACATCCAGGCTTCGATCGGTCTCGTGCAGCTGCGGCGGCTCCCCGAGCTGCTGCGCATCCGCATCGAGAAGGCGGAGCGGTACAACACGGAGCTGCCGGCGATCAAGGGCCTCGAGATCCCGTACGTGCCGCCGTACGCGAAGCACACGTACCAGAGCTACTGCCTGCGCCTCACGAAGGATTGCAAGCTCGACCGCGAGACCCTCATGACGAACCTGCTCCACCGCGGCATCGCGACGCGGCGCGGGGTCATGGCCTCGCACCTCGAGAAGACCTACACCGATCGCATCGGGAAGGTCTCACTTCCGATCACCGAGGAGGCGACGGAGCACACGATGCTGATCCCGCTGTTCGCGACGATGACCGACGAGGAGCAGACCTACGTCATCGACGCGCTGCGCGAGGAGCTTGGGCCCGCGTAGCGCCCGCCTCGCCCATACGGCTTCCCTTCCGGTAAGTCGGATGACCGGATGGCCGAGACGGCCCACCATGGTCGAGTGCGGGTAACGCTCGTGATCGTCGGGATCTGCCTCGCCGCTGCATGCGCGCCGGTGCCGTCCACGGTCAGTCGGCCGACCGCTGTTGCCGTGAGCTCGGGTACGGTGCCGCCGACCCGATCGCCGCTCCCTACCGCCAGCGGAACGACAGCGGTCACCGGTGCGGAGCGCGACGCGTGGACCCGGATCCGCGCGACGCTGCCGCAGGGTTCGCCGGTCGCGATGCCGACGTGGTTGCCGGCCACCCTCGATCGCAGCAACGTCGCGATCGGCCAACTGAGCGGCGCGCCCGCTGATCCGCGCTACGTCGTCACCTACAGCGGCGGCGGCAGGTCGCTCGAGCTCGGAATGGGCGGCGAGGGGCCCCCTGACGGCGGGTCCGGACTTGGGACGCGCGTGCGGCGATCGCCCGCGGTGCTGAGCTTCCCCTCATCCTTGTTCAATGATCCATCGGCGCCCGAGGCCCGTGTCCTCAAGTGGAAGGAAGCGGGTCGCGTGCTGTGGCTACGTACGTCGAGCTTTCCGGGCGGCGACCTCCTGCGCGTCGGCTGGGAGCTCGACGAGGCGACCGCGCCGCCGCCGGCCTACGTGCGCGTGAAGGACGGCGTGTGTGCCTCCGCCACAAAGCCGGAGGACACGGTCGACCGTCTGTTGGCGCTCATCGGCTCACGCGACGAGGACGCCGTCCTTGACTGTTTCGCGCTCGACGTCGGATTCGCGAATTGGGCGACCCTGCCCACCACGACGGATCGCGTGGTCCGCTCGCTCGGAGACGTCGGCGGCCGTCGGTACGTCGGAGCTTCGTGGAGCTTCACGAGCGAGCCGGCGTTCTGGACTCAGGGCAGCAAGGGCAGTCAGTTCTTTCAGCTCGGCATCGAGGGCGGTCGATGGCGCGTGTTCGAGGGCGGAACCGCAGCGTACGGCTCGCCGCCGTAGGAGCTAGGCCGGCTTCATGAGCTGGATCTGGTCCTTCAACCGGCGGTAGCCCATCGTCTCGTTGATGTGCAGGATCGGCGCGTTCTCGCCGTCGTTGTCGGTGCGCACCCGATCGACGCCGAGCACGATCGCCTGCATCACCGTCTCGATCTTGAGCGCGCGGGCCACCCCCCGGCCGCGCACCTTGCGCGCCGTTCCGGTCCAGTCCGTCTCGACGATCCCCCGCGTCGGCGGGAAGCTGAGCTGCGAAACGCCGACGATGTCATCGCCCTCTCGCGCGATCCACTGCCGCTCAGGCCGGAGGCCCGGCGAGCGCATCCATTCCTCGAAGACCTCCCACGTCGTCCCCGTGTGCGGCACCGTCGTCGGGACGTCCTGCTCGGCCTCCTCGCTCATCCGCCACAGCTTGCGGTACTTCTCCGGGTCGCTGTCTCGCGCGAGCGTGAGGATCTCGATGCCTTCCTTCCGCATCCGCGCGCGTGACTCGTCGGCCATCTTCTCGATCCGGTCCTTGTTCGCGACGAGATCGAGCTCCCAGAACCGCTCGCGCCGCTCCTCCTTGAAGCCGCGCGCGCTCAGGGCGTCGACCCGCAGGCGATCGTCCTCCCAGGTCCACGCGGTGAAGCGCTTCGTGCCGTCCGCGCGGGAGCGGTCCTCGACGAAGGCGAAGAGCGCGTCGAGTCGCGCGGGCGTCCGCACGGCGGGCAGCAGGTCGCCCGCCACGCGGCCGAACCGCTCGGGCATCTTGTCCCACGCGGCGTGGCGGTGGAACGCCAGACCGACGGGCCGGCCGTCCTTCGTCGCGACCCACCGCTCGATGACGTTGTCCGCCGCCTCGATCTTCCACCAGTGGCGGGTGAGCGCCGGATCCGCCGGATCGTCCGGCCGCAACGCCGTCTCAAGGTCGGCGTAGAAGCTCGCGTCGTCCAAGGTGGCAGCGCGCAGCTCGAGATCCGCGACCTTCATCTGATCCTCCGCAGCACTTTGTCCCGGGCGACCTGGCCGAGCTGCACGACGTACTGGCCGATCTCGCGCCGGCCGAACTTGGACGCGCCGAGCTCGCGGTCACGAAAGGTATACGGGACTTCGACGACCGACCGGTAACGGCCGCGCGCGATGACCTCGAAGCCGATCTTGAAACCGATCGGGTTGAGCGTCACGCCGTCGATGACCGAGCGGCGCAGCGCGAAGAATCCGCTCGTCGCGTCCCGGACCGGTACCAGCGCGCTGCCCATCAGGCAGGCGACGCGCGAGACCATCTGCCGCTGCATCGGCCAGTCCTCAACCCCGCCGCCGGCGACGTACCGCGAGCCGACCGCCAGGTCGGCGCCGTCCTCGATCGCGCTGAGTAGCGCGGGGACCAGCTCGGGCGGGTGGGAGAGGTCGGCGTCCATCACGACCAGGATGTCGCCGCGCGCGGCAGCGAAGCCGGAGATCACCGCGCTCGCGAGGCCGCCCTTCCCCGCGCGGCGGACGACGTTCGTCGGGATCCGCGGCGCGAGCGCCGCGGCGATGTCCGCGGTGCCGTCCGGCGAGCCGTCGTCCACGATCACGAGCTCCCAGTCGCGTGCGCCGAGCGCGGCGTGCAGTCGCTCAGCGAGCTTCGGTACAGAGCCCGCTTCGTTGTACGTCGGGACGACGACCGAAAGCATGCGCGGCCTACTGTACGGAGGCCGATGCGGGTCGTGTTCGATGCGCGCCATCTCCAGACGGTGAGCCGCACGCGCGGCATCGGACGCTACTCGCGGAATCTCCTCGCGGCGTTCGCGCGCCGCGCCCCGGACGACATCGAGTGGACGTTGCTGACGCTCGGCACGTTCGCGCCGGCCGATCCGTCGCCGCTGCCGCCGCACCGCACTCGCGCCACCGCGCGGCTGCGTCGGCCGGAGCTCTCGATGCTCGCCGTTGACCCGCTGCTCCTGTCATTCGAGCTCGCCGGACAAGGCGACGTCTACCACTCGGTCCAGCTCGGCCTGCCGGCGATCCGCCGTTTTCCCGCGGTCCTCACGATCCACGACCTGGCGCCGCTGCGCTGGCCGTCCCACTACCTGCGCCTGCCGTACTCGCGAGTGGGGCACTCGTGGCAATACGCGCTTGCCAAGCACGCCGACGCGATCGTGGCGGTGTCCGAGGCCACCAAGGCCGATGTGGTCGCGCGTCTCGGCATCCACCCGGAGCGCATCCGCGTGATCCCCGAAGCGGTCGACTCCTCTTTTCACCCTCCATCCAAAGCGGACGGCGCGTCGATCGTTCGGGCGCGGTTCGGTATCCCGGATCGCTACGTCCTGTACGTCGGGCAGTTCGACCCGCGCAAGAACATGGATGGCCTGTTTGCCGCGTTCGCGCGCGCGGCCGACCGCGACGATGGCCTCCGGCTCGTCGTTGTTGGGACGCTCGGGAAGCTTGCCGGGCTCATGCGCGACGCGCTGGCCAGTTCGCGCGTCGATCCGGCGCGCGTCGTGATCACCGGCACCGTCGACGACGCGACGCTCGCGGCGATCTACGCCGGCGCGGAGTGCCTGCTGCACGCGGCCTGGCTCGAGGGCTTCGGGCTCACGGCACTGGAGTCGCTGGCGGCGGGCACCCCGGTGGTCGGCTACCGAGCCGGCGCCGTAGCGGAGGTCGTGGGCGACGCTGGCCTGCTCGTCGACGAGCGCGACGGCGCGGCTCTCGGCGAGGCGCTCGCCGCATTCCTCGACGACCCGCCGCTTCAGGCCCAGTTGCGCGCGCGAGCCAAGCCGCAGGCCGCTCGCTTCAGCTGGGACCGGGCCGCGGACGACACGCTCGCGATCTACCGAAGTCTTACCTGACTCTTAGCCTGCGGCGCTACCATTTGAGGTGAGCCCGCATCGCGGGCTCGCAGCACGTTCGGGGGAGATCGCGTGGCACGTCGCATCCCACTGCCGCGGCTGACCCAGCGCCAGCGCCAGGCCCGCTGGCAGCGCGAGCGCCGCCAGCAGACGATCATCATCGTCGTCTTCACGGTGCTGCTCTGCAGTGCCGTCGGTCTGATGATCTGGGCGGGCACGAACCGGTATTACGACGACAACCTCCGGCCGGCCGCGTTGATCGACGGCCATCAGCTGCCGTACCGGCTCTACTACCACGAGCGCGACTACGAGCTCGTGAAGTTCTACGAGGACAGCGGGGTCCCGATCGGCTCCGAGAACGACCCGCAGCTCGCGACGCAGAAGGCCGACTACGACGGCATCGCGGTGAACTCGCTCGTCGAGCAGGCCCTGCTCGATTCGGTGGCCCACGACGAGGGCTACACGGTCTCCGCCGCGGACCTTCAGGCGAAATACGAGGAATCGTTCGGGCAGTTCAACTCACGGCACATCCTGGTCGCGATCGACTCGACCGCGACCGATCAGGCGGCGGCCGACGCCGCGGCGCTCGCGAAGGCGCAGGACTTCGCGAAGCAGCTGAAGGCGGATCCGAACAACCAGGATCTCTGGAACAC
>DATCOR010000022.1:0-6445 GCA_036564585.1 Candidatus Limnocylindria bacterium
TGCCGTAAGTACGCCGCCGACGATCGCCGCGGCGCTCGAGCCGAGGCCCTTGCTGCCGGGGATCGCCGAGCGCTGCGTGACATGCTGCGGCCCGAGGTCAGTGCCGAGACTCTTCGCCGCCGCCCGCGCCGCGACGACGAACAGGTTGTCCTCACCGACCGGCACGCCGCTCGCGCCGTTTCCCTCGACATTCACGCTCCATTCACGCGCCGGCCGAACGGTGAACTCGGCGAGCAGCGGCAGCGCGACGCCGAACACGTCGAAGCCCGGGCCGAGGTTCGCGCTCGTCGCCGGGACGCGGACACGCAGCTCGCTCATCGCAGGTCGATCGCGCCGCGGACCGCATCGAGCGTGGCATCGACCTCGGCGATCGGCGCGGCGAGCGCGATCGCGCGGTCGGGATCCTTCATCCCGTTGCCCGTTAGCACGCAGACCACCTGCCGCGGCTTCGTCCCCGCGCGCGCCAGTTTGCGCAGGCCCGCGACCGCGGCGGCGCTCGCCGGCTCGCAGAACACGCCCTCGCAGCGCGCGAGGAACCCATACGCGTCCAGGATCTCCTCGTCGGTGACCGCGGAGATCGAGCCGCCCGATTCGTCGCGCGCGCGGACCGCTCCGTTCCACGACGCCGGGTTGCCGATGCGGATCGCCGTCGCGATCGTCTGCGGATCCGCGACGATCTCGCCGTGCACGATGGGCGCGGCGCCCGCGGCCTGGAAGCCGTGCATCTGCGGCCGCCGCTTGGCCATCTTCGCCTCGCGCGCCTCCGTGAAGCCCTTCCAGTACGCGGTGATGTTGCCGGCGTTGCCGACCGGGATGCAGAGCCACTCGGGCGCGTCCCCGAGCGCCTCGCAGATCTCGAACGCCGCGGTCTTCTGGCCATCGATCCGGTGCGGATTCACGCTGTTCACGAGCGTCGCCTCGCCGCCCCTGGCGAGCTCGCGCGAGAGCGCGAGCGCGTCGTCGAAGCTCCCGCGCACCGCCACGACCCGCGCGCCGAACGCGATCGCCTGCGACAGCTTCCCGAGCGCGACGTGGCCCGCCGGCAGCACGACGGCACACCGGAGCCCACCGCGCGCGGCGTATGCCGCAGCCGACGCCGCGGTGTTGCCGGTGGAGGCGCAGAGCACGGCGTGCGCGCCGTCCTCCATCGCTTTCGCGATCGCGACGACCATTCCGCGATCCTTGAACGAGCCGGTCGGGTTCGCGCCCTCGACCTTCAGCCAGATCTCCTCGATCCCGGTCTCCCGCTCGAGCGCCGGCGCGCGGACGAGCGGCGTGTCGCCTTCGCCAAGCGTCAGCCGCGGCGTCTTGGCCGTCACCGGGAGATGCGCGCGGTATCGGTCGATGAGCGACATGCGTTGGGGCATGCGCGGATGCTAGTACCCGCCGCGTAGCATTCGCGGCGTGAAGATCAGCACGCGAGAACGGCAGCTGCTGACCGTCCTCGCGGTCCTGCTCATCGTGTACCTCGGGTTGCAGGTCTTCGCGGCCCTGTGGGAGGCGCTCGGCCGCGTGGCCGACGTGCTCATCATCTTTGGGGCGGCGTGGGCGTTCTCGTACGTGCTCGCGCCGCTCGTCGATCGCATCGACCAGCGCACCCGCCTGAACCGGTTCGGCGCGGTGCTCGTCGTGTACGCGGCGATCTTCATCGTGTTGGGGGCGGCCGGCGCGTTCGCGGTGCCGCGGCTCGCGGATCAGCTCACCGCGCTCGCCGCGCGCGGTCCCGAGCTCGGCGCGAGCGCGGATCAGACGGCCCGGGACCTCCAGGCGAACCTCGACCGCCTCGGGCTGGGCCTGAACATCGTGCCGCTGTACGAGGCACTCCCCGGCAGGCTCGCCGCGCTCGCCGGCGCCTTCGCCTCCGACGCCCTCGGCGTCATCTCCGCGACGGCGACGATCCTGTTCGACCTGTCCCTCGTCCTCATCATCGCGTTCCTCATGCTCATGGACGGCGATTTCCTCTGGTACCGGTTCACCGCGATGCTGAACGAAGAGCTGCGCAGCGAGTTCGAGCTGCTGCGAATGAGCATGGACCGCTCGTTCGGCGGATTCATCCGCGGCTCGCTCATCCTGGGCCTCCTGTACGGGATCGCGACGCTCGCCATCATCGCCGTGTTCGGCGTGCCGTTCTCCGGCGTGCTCGCCGTGTTCAGCGGGCTCGTCGTGATGATCCCGTTCTTCGGGCCGATCCTCGCGCTCGTCCCGGTGCTCGGCATCACCTTCCTCGCCGTGCCGAACGCGTTCCTGCCGGTCGCGATCCTGTCGATCCTCCTGCAGCAGGTCATGCTCAACGTCGTGAGCCCGCGGGTCATGTCGAACGCGATCGGGATCCATCCGCTGTTCGTGTTCTTCGCCCTGCTTCTCGGCTCCAAGATCGCCGGCTTCTGGGGTGTGCTGCTGGGCGTGCCGATCGCCGGAGTGATCAACACGTTCATCCGCTACACGATCGAAGTGAACTCCGGCCGCCGGCACCGCACCCAGGCCGCCGCGCTCATGGAGGACGCCCCGATCGAGGCCGCGAAGTGAGCGCGCGCAAGCACATCCTCGTGACGAACGACGACGGCATCGAGAGCGAGGCGCTCGGGCCGCTCGTCGACGCGCTGTCCGCGCTCGGCGAGGTCGACGTCATTGCGCCCGAACGCAACTGGAGCGGCGCCAGCCACAGCATCACGCTCTTCCGCCCGCTGCGCTGCCGCCCGACGCGCCTGCGCACCGGCCAGGCCGCGTTCATGACCGACGGCTCGCCCACCGACTGCGTGCGGCTCGCGGTCCTTGGGTTCCTCAAGCAGAAGCCGGACCTCATCGTGAGCGGCATCAACCGCGGCGCGAACCTCGGCGACGACATCACGTACTCGGGCACGGTGGCCGCGGCGATGGAGGGCCTGCTCTCCGATATCCCGTCGATCGCGGTCTCGATCGGCGCGTTCGGGGCGAACCTCGACTTCTCCGTCGCGAGCGAATTCGTCGCGCTCATCGGACGGAACATCCTCGAGAAGGGCTTCATGCACGACGCGCTGCTGAACGTCAACGTCCCGCACCTGCCGCGCGAGCGCATCGCCGGCGTCGAGGTCACGCGGCTCGGGAAGCGCAACTACCGCGATCAGCTCGTCGAGCGGCTCGATCCGTACGGCAACCCGTACTACTGGGTCGGCGGGCCTGCCATCGCGGACTTCGCCGAGCCCGGCACGGATGTCGCTGCGCTCCGCGATGGGAAGATCAGCGTCACACCGATCGCGCTCGACCTCACGAGCCACGAGCTCCTCGAGGAGCTCGCGACCTGGGACTGGGGCTGGACCGCGCCGGTGGGTCTGCCCGCCGACGCCGAAGAGGACGCCGAAACGCGCGGAGCAACGCGGCGGCTGTGACGCGGGCGACGCTCGCCGCGCTCCTCATCGCCGCTGCGGCGTGCAGCCCGAACGCGATCGCCCCCACCCCGACTCCGACCGGATCCGTTGCGGCGACAAGCCCGACGCCCACGCCATCAACCGCGGCGACGACCGCAGCGCCATCAGCTATAGGGGCTCGCCACGTGAATGTAGTGCTCGGATTCGCAGTGAACGTGCCCGCACCGTGGCGCGTCAGCGAGTGCCAATCGAGCGTGACCCGCGATGGCGACTACCTCGGGCAGGACGTGCTGACCTGGCGCACCCCCGCAGAGGAGCACGACCTTGGCGGTGGCGGCGACACTGGTGGATCGGGCGCATTCACGTGGGTGATCACGATCTCAGCCCAGACTTCAGATCGATCGGCAGCGGAGTACGCGACGGCGGCCGGCGGAAGCGTCGGCGACAAGGTCGAGACGACGACGATCGATGGCCGGCCAGCGATCCGGAAGGCCGACGGTCTCACGGGACGCCCGACCTACTACGTCGCGAACCAAGGACGGATCTACACGATCGGCCTGTCGATCGGCTACGACCCCACTGCCCCACCCCCGCCGTCGACGACCGAGGCGACCTTCGACGCGATCGCCCGGTCGTTGACGTTCGTGATGCCGACCGCGCGGCCAACCCGGAGCCCGGCGCCCCAACTCTCCCCGGAGGTCACTGCGGTGGTCGATGCGGTCGCGGCCGCCTTCGCCGCATCCGACGCCGACAAGCTGCGTGAGCTCATGCCGCCTACATGCTGGTTCACGTCAGCGGGTTATCAGTCCAGCGGCGTGGTGTTGAGCCGCGAGAAGATGGCCGACGTCCTCCGCATGTCCTTCGCCCAGGGTCGGAGGGTGACAGTCGAGCCGCGGCCAATCAACACCGACGCGCCGTACGTCCGTGGGCCGTTCTGGGTGTGGTCGACGTGGTCGGCGTACAACGCGCCGTCATTCAACCCTGAGAGCGTGACCCAGCTCGTCTTCGATCAGATCGACGGGCGCTGGTACTGGACCGGCGCGCTCTTCAACGCGGGATCGCTAAGGCGCTAGACCGGCAGGCCTCTCGCTCGCGCAAGCGCGCCATCGAGGTAGATCGGCTCGACCCCTGAGGCCCAGTACTCCAGCGCGGCGCGATCCGGCTGCGTGGTCTCGACGGCGGTCTCGACCGTCTCGCCCGCCTCGTTCGTGAACGCGATCGAGCCGAGCCAGAGATTCTCGGCGGGACGCCCGTAGGCCCGGCCCCGCCAGACCGTGCCGGCCTCGTCGGTCACCGGCGCGGAGAACGAATGGATGAGCTCGCCGCGTGCCGAAGTCATGCATTCCGTAATGCATGCGCGATGCCGCGGCTCATCGCCCGCTCGCCAGCACTGCACCCGCGCGCACAGCGCCGAGCGCGCCATTAGTGACCATGCGCAGTCCATTCATGACGACATCGCGCACGCCCGTCGGCGTGAGCAACGGCTGCTCGTACGTCGCGCGATCGAGCACCGTCGCGGCATCGAACACCACGAGATCGGCGACCTTCCCGACGGCGAGCATCCCACGGTCGCGCAGGCCGAAGCGCTCGGCGGGTAGCGCGGTCATCTTGCGGATGGCGGTCGGAAGGTCCAGAACCCCGCGCTCGCGCACGTACAGTCCGAGGATCCGCACGAACGTCCCGGCAAGGCGCGGATGGGGCTTGCCGGGCAGCGGGATCGCGTCGGAGCCGATCATCGATGCGGGATGCGCGATGACCCGCGCGACGTCGTCCTCGCGCATCGTGTGCGCGATCATCGTCACCCGGCCGCGCTGCTCGGCGATGAGATCGAAGACCGCTTCGGCCGGGTCCTGTCCGAGCTCGTCCGCCCGTTTGCCTTCGAGCTCGGGCCGTCCGGGGCAGCCGGCGATCACGATCCCGTCCCAACCCGCCGCCCGCTGCTGGTTCTGCCAGCCCGGGATCCCGTCGGCGAAGTCGCGCTTGATCCGCTCGCGTGCCGCGCGATCGCCGAGCCGCGCGACCATCGCCTCGATGCCGTCGGCCTGAGCCCACGGCGGCAGAATCGAATGGAGCAGCGTGCTGCCCGCGGTGTACGGGTACACGTCGAGCGTCACATCGATGCCATCGGCGCGCGCCTGATCGATGAGCGCAAGTGTCTCGGCCGTGCGGCCCCAGTTGTCCTTGCCGGAGGCCTTGTGATGCGAGATGTGGACCGGGACACCGGCCTCGCGGCCGATGCGGATGGCTTCGCGCACGGAGTCCGCGACCATGTCGGTCTCGCCGCGCATGTGCGTCACGTATGGCCGGCCCGTACCGCGGAGCGTGCGGGCGACCGCGATGAGCTCTTCGGTCGACGAGTACACGCCGGGTGCGTAGACGAGCCCGGTCGAGATCCCGACCGCGCCCTGCGCGAGGGCCGTCTCGGCGAGCCGGACCATCGCGCGGAGCTCGTCGGCGCTCGGCGCGCGGTCTGCGAACCCGAGGACCGCCGCGCGGATGCTTCCGTGTCCGACGAGCGGCGCGACGTTCGCGCACATCCCGCTCACCGCCGCGCGATATGCGGCAAGGTCTCGCCACGAGCGCCCGTCACCGATGAGCGAGCCCATCAGCGCGTCGACCTGGTCCGCGTGCGGTCCGTCGGCCGGGAATGGGCTGAAGCCGCAGTTGCCGGTGACCTCGGTCGTGACGCCCTGGCGGAGCTCGGCGGTCTTCACGTCCAGGTGCGCGTCGGGCAGCAGCATCGCGACGTCGCCGTGGGTGTGCGTGTCGATGAACCCCGGTGATACGACGTGGCCCTTCGCGTCGATCGTCTCCGCAGTGGTCGCAGTACCAAGGTCGCCGATCGCCTCGATGCGGCCGTCGCGAATAGCGACGTCGACCCGTCGCCCGGGCGCGCCGCTGCCGTCGATGACGAGGCCATTGCGGATAAGGAGGTCCAGCGGCATCACGCCGCCGAGGTTACTGCTGGAGCGCGAGGAGAAGTGCGGCGAGGCCCTGCTGGCCGCGCACACGCGCGCGCTGCAGGAGGTACATCGCGTTGGAGCTCTGCACGGAGCCGCCGGACTTCTTGTATGCGGAGAGGTAGCCGCACTGCCGCAGTG
>DATCOR010000024.1:0-1854 GCA_036564585.1 Candidatus Limnocylindria bacterium
GCGTAGCGCTGCTCGATGCTCACGGCGTTGAACAGGCGCGACCCGCCGACCTCGTGGCACCACACGCCCTTGATGCCCGGCACGCCGACCGCCTCGAGCTCGGAGCGGAGCAGCGCCGAGCGCAGGAACGCCCGATAGAAGGACTGCTCGTCGGGCGGCTGGTTCGGCGGTGAGCCGAGGATGATCGGGTCGTTGCGGTGGTAGAGCGCCTCGACCTGCATGAACGGCTCGGGCCGCGCGTCGCTCGCGTAGTAGCCGGTCCATTCGCCGAACGGGCCTTCGACGATCCGCTCCTTCGGGTCGACCCAGCCCTCGATGACGATCTCGGCGTCGGCCGGCAGCGGCAGCCCGGTGACCGGACCCTTCACGACGCGATACGGCTCGCCGCGCACGCCGCCGGCCCAGTCGTACTCGGTGAGCCCGAACTGGACCTCGGTCGCGGCGGCGAGGAACAGGAGCGGGTCGCCGCCGGCGACGAACGCGATCGGCATCTTCTCGCCGCGCGCGAGCCACGCGTCGCGGTGCATCCGGCCGTGCTTGCCCGGCGAGATGTAGAAGCCGAGCTTGTTGCGATCGTGGACCATCACCCGGTAGCAGCCCAGGTTCACCCAGCCGTTATCGGGATCGCGCGTGATGTCGAAGCTGCCGGTGCCGATGTAGCGGCCGCCGTCGTCCTCGTGCCACTTCGGCGCCGGGAAGATCGTCATGTCGACGTCGGCGCCGCGCTTGACGTTCTCGAAGATCGGACCGTCCTTCACCTCGACCGACGGGATCGGCGTGATGCCCTCCGACACGCGCTTCTGCCACGCCCGGACGAGTTCCTCGGGCGACAGCTTCGGATCGAGGCCGAGCGTGAGCGCGAGCCGCGGGAACCAGCCGAGCCCGTTCGAGAGCACCCGGAAGCCCTTCTGGTAGCCAGGGATCTCGTCGAACAGGAGCGCCGGCGTGCCGTGGACCCGGCCGGCCAGCTCGGTGGCCATCCCGATCTCGTCCTCGGCGCGGGCGCCCCGGATGACCCGTAGCTCGCCCATGCCGTCGATGCGCGTCAGCCAGTCCCGCAGATCACGGAAAGTCCGGGTCGGGCGCTCGGCGACAGCCATCGTGATCTCCCCACCCCCCGCCCTGATGGGCCGCGGGGTCAATTGGCAAATGGTTATACCACTGAGGCCGAGGCGAGGAATTTCGCGACCAGAGCGGTCGAGCGGGCGGCCGAGCCCCGCTCGCTGTGCGGGCTGTGCCCGGCGGCGGCGAGCAGCTCGATGCGCGCCGACGGGACCTCGCGTGCGATGCGGTCGAGCTCGCCCGGCTCGGTGCGCGGATCGTCGGCGCCGTGTACGACGAGCAGCGGGACGCGAAGCTGGTCGAGCCGGCCGTCGTAGAAATCGTCATCGGGCGTCTTCGCGATCTCGAGCCACGCCTGTCCGCCCGCGTGCAGCACGGTCCGCCAGTAGTCCTCGCCGTGGTCATCGGCGAGGCGGCGGGCGACGCGCTCTCCGAACGAGTCGGGATCGTCGCGCATTCGGAGGAAGAAGTCGCGCGAATGCGGCTTGGCCCGGTCCAGGTGGATCGCCTCGACGATGAGCCCGGTGTAGCGCGACGGTGACCGCAGCGCCATCAGCGTGGCGATGACCGCGCCGTCGCTGTGGCCCCACAGCGCGCAGCGCTCGATGCCGAGCGCATCCAGCAGCAGCTCCGTCTCGATCGCAGCCGCAACATGGAACTTCGAGGGCAGCTCCGCGATGCGCGGTGAGCGTCCGTACCCCGTGCGGTCGGGGATGACGAAGCGGCGCTCGAGCTTCGCGATCGCGTCGTCGTACGGATAGAAGCCGTAACCCCAGCCGCCGTGCAGGATCA
>DATCOR010000025.1:0-5055 GCA_036564585.1 Candidatus Limnocylindria bacterium
CTCGTCGCGATACCGCTCGAATCCGCGCTCCATCTCGTTCGTCAGATGCTCGAGGTAGTAGGAGCCGGCCAGCGGATCGACCGTCTCGCTCACGCCCGACTCATGCGCGATCACCTGCTGCGTCCGCAACGCGAGCATCACAGCCTCCTCGGTCGGAAGCGCGTACGTCTCATCAAGCGAGTTGGTGTGGAGCGAGTTCGTGCCGCCGAGCACCGCGGCCAGCGCCTGGAGAGCCACCCGAACGACGTTGTTGTACGGCTGCTGCGCGGTGAGCGACACCCCGGCCGTCTGCGCGTGCGTGCGCATGAGCAGCGCCTTCTGGTTCGTCGGGTGATAGCGCCGCTCCATCTCACGGGCCCAGATCCGTCGGGCGGCGCGGAACTTCGCGATCTCCTCGAAGAAGTCGTTGTGCACGTCGAAGAAGAAGGACAGGTGTGGCGCGAAGTCGTTGACGTCGAGCCCCGCGTCGACGCCCCACTTCACGTACTCGAGCCCATCGAGCAGCGTGAACGCGAGCTCCTGCACGGCGGTCGAGCCGGCCTCGCGGATGTGATAGCCGCTGATCGAAACGGTGTTCCACCGCGGGACCTCTCGCGCGCCGTAGCGGAAGCTGTCGACCACGAGCTCCATCGCGGGCTTCACCGGCACGATCCACTCACGCTGCGCGATGTACTCCTTCAGGCAGTCGTTCTGGATCGTGCCGCCGAGGGTCGCGAACGGGATCGTGCGCTCCTCGGCCGCAGCGAGGTACATCGCCCACACGATCGACGCCGGCCCATTGATCGTCATGGACGTCGTGACCTCGTCCAGTGGGATCTTGTCGAACAGGATCCGCATGTCGGCGAGCGAGCTGACGGCCACACCCTCGCGACCGACCTCACCGCGCGACAGCGGATCGTCGGCGTCGCGGCCCATCAAGGTCGGCATGTCGAACGCGGTCGAGAGCCCGGTGACGCCGTGAGCGAGGAGGTAGTGGAACCGCGCGTTCGTGTCGGCGGCCGAGCCGAACCCGGCGAACTGCCGCATCGTCCAGAGCCGCCCGCGGTACATCGAGGGGTAGACCCCGCGCGTGTACGGGAATTCCCCCGGCCGGCCGAGGTCACGTTCCGGATCGAAGCCGGCAAGCGACTCGGCCGTGTAGAGCGGATCGACGGGCAGGTCGGACAGCGTCGAGAAGCGCGCTTTGCGTGCTTTTGAAGGGGGCTCGGCCGGGGCCGGCGCAGCCGGGCCCGGCCGCACGATGCGGCTCATGCGGCCACCAGTGATCGGGCGATGACCATGCGTTGCACCTCGCTCGTCCCCTCGTAGATCGTCGTCGCGCGCGCGTCGCGGAAGTACCGCTCGATACCGTACTCGCGCATGTAGCCGTAGCCGCCGAACACCTGGAGGCAGGCGTACGCCGAGCGGTTGGCGGCCTCGCTGGCATAGAGCTTCGCCTGCGCGGCTTCGCGCGTGAACGGCGCGCCGCAGTCCTTCAGCCAGGCCGCCCGCAGCACGAGCAGCCGCGCTGCGTCGATCTCGGTGCGAACCTGGGCGAGCGAGAACCGGATCGCCTGGAAGGAGGCGATCGGCGAGCCGAACTGGCTGCGGTGCTTCGCGTACGCGCTCGCCAGTGACAGCGCGCCGCGCGCGATCCCGAGGGCCTGCGCGCCGATGCCGATGCGGCCCGAGTCGAGGCCAGCCATTGCCACGTCGCCGAATCCCCGGCCCTCGGCACCGAGCGCGCTCGCGAGCGGGATCCGCACGGCGTCGAACGTGACTGTGCTCGTCTCGGAGGCCTGTAGCCCGAGCTTGCGTTCGGGCGTGCCGATCGTGACGCCGGGCGTGCCCGCCGGGACGAGGAACGCGGTGATACCGGCGTGCGGTCGCGCGGGCTCCGCCGTGCCGACGCGCGCGAGCACGATGAAGAACGGCGCGTAGCGCGCGCTCGTGACGAAGAGCTTCGTGCCATCGATGACCCAGCAGTCGCCGTCGCGCTTCGCGGTCGCGCGAAGCGACGCCGCGTCCGAGCCGGCGGTCGGCTCGGTGAGGCAGAAGCCCGCGAGGCCACGGCCGTCGGACAGCATCGGGAAGAACGCGCGCTTCTGAGCGGGCGTCCCGAGCCGCACGATCGAGGTGCAGACGATGCCGCTGTTCACCGAGACGCCGACCGCGAGCGACGGCCACACGGCGGCGAGCTCTTCGAGCACGAGCGCGAACGCGACGGCCGACGCACCGAGTCCCCCATCGGGCTCGGGCACGTTCATCCCGAGCACGCCGAGCTCGCCGAGTGAGCGCATGACATCGGGCGGGATGGTGCCCTCGTTCTCGGCGGCCGGGATGCGGTCGCCGAGTCCGTTGACGAACGCGGCGACGCCGGCAGCGAGGTCATGCTCGTCCGGGCCCGCGAATGGGAACATCAGGCGCCGGCTTTCACGTGCTTCACCGCTTCGGTGAACGCCGGAAGGAACTCGAAGACATCGCCGACCACGCCGTAATCGGCGACCTTGAAGATGTCCGCGTCGGGATCCTTGTTCACGGCGACGATGACCTTGCTCGAGGTCATGCCCGCGAGGTGCTGGATCGCGCCCGAGATGCCGAGCGCGATGTAGAGATCCGGCGTCACGGTCTTCCCGGTCTGGCCGACCTGCTCCTCGTTCGGGCGCCAGCCCGCGTCGGTGACCGCGCGCGACGCGCCGAGCGCGGCGCCGAGCACGTCGGCCAGTGCCTCGACCGCTTCCCACGCCTCGGGGCCCTTGAGACCACGTCCACCCGACACGATCACCCGGGCCTCGCTGAGCGACACGCGGCCGCCGCCCGACGCGGTCGGCTCGAACCGCACGAACGTGAGGCCGGGCGTCGGGCCGGCCGGCACGGCCGTGATCCGCGGCTCCGCGGCTCCTTCGGCGAGCGGGAACGCGTTCGGGCGCACGCTCGCGACCGCGGGCAGCGCCGCACGGACGCGCGCGCGCACCTTGCCGGCGTACATCGCGCGGGTCGCTTCGATGGATGACCCTGCGATCGCGAGATCGGTGCATTCGGAGAGATAGGCGCGCTTCAGCTTCGCTGCGAGTCGCGCCGCCACGTCCCGGCCCGAGGGCGTCGCGCCGGTAAGGATGAGGTCGGGCGGGTCGGCTTGCGCGCGCTCGGCAAGCGCCGTCGCCGCAGCGGCGCCCGAAACGCGCTCGCCCGTGACCTCGAGGACCACCAGATCGCCCAGGCTCGCGGCCTTTGCCGCGAGCTCTTTCGACACGCGACGGAGCTCGCCATCCTTCTTCTCGGCGATGACCCAGATCTTCATAAGACCTTCGCCTCGTCGCGCAGGAGCTTCGCGAGCAGGGCGGCGTGGGCCTTCGTGTCGCCGTCCTTCAAGATCTTCCCGCCGCCGCGCGCGGGCGGTGGCTCGAGCTTCACGATCTCGATCTTCACCGGATCGTCGACCCCGGCGACGGACCGCTCGGGGATCTCCTTCTTCTTGGCCTTCATGATCCCGGGGAGCGACGGGTAGCGCGGATCCTTCGCGCTCTTCTGCACCGTCAGCACCGCCGGACCACTCGCCTTCCAGACCTCGTGGCCGCCCTCGGTCTCCTTCCAGATCTCGGTGCCCGAGGTGGACGGCGTGAATTTCGTGACGACCGCGACGTGCGGCCAGCCGAGGACTTCGGCGAGGGCCGGGCCGACGAAGCCCTGATCGTCGTCGGAGGCCTGCTTCCCGCAGAGCACGAGGTCCGGCTTCAGGTCATCGACCGCGCTCTTCAACGCGTTCGCGATGCCGAGCGGGCCGAGCGCGTCGGCCCCGTCGCCGGTGATGAGCGTCGCGTCGTCGCAGCCCATCGCGAGCGCCTGGCGCAGCGCGTCCTTCGTGCGAGGACCGCCGACGCTGATGACGCTCACGACGGTGTCGGCCGCGCTGTCCTTGTGCTCGAGGGCGAGCTCGATGGCGTACTCGTCGTACGGCGAGACGGACCAGGTCACGCCTTCGGTCACGACCGACGTGCCGTCGGGTGCGACCTTCACGCGCGTCGTCGAGTCGGGGACCTGCTTCACGCAGATGAGGAACCTCACGGTGCGACCACGGCCATCTTGCTTTCTCCCTGTGCCAGGCGCGCGGCGACGAGCTCCAGGACGTCGACCGGCTTCAGCTCGTCCTGGATCCCCTTCGCGCCGACGCCTTCGTCGAGCATGATCAAACAGAACGGGCAGCCGGACGCGACCTTCGCCGGCCGCTCACCCTTCGCGTCGCCGGCGGCGAGGATCTGCTCGACCCGGCGGTGATTCACCCGCTGGCCGACCTTCTCCTCCATCCACATCCGCCCGCCACCGGCGCCGCAGCAGAACCCGCGCTCGCGGTGATGCGGCTCGATCTCCATCCGCTTGACCCCGTCGATCGCGTCGAGCACCGCGCGCGGATCCTCGTAGATCCCGTTGTGCCGGCCGAGATAGCACGGATCGTGATACGCGACCGACTCGACCGGGCCTGCGCCGAGCGTGATCCGCTTGTCCGCGATCAGATCCTGCACGAGCTGCAGCGCGTGGACGACCTCGTACGTTCCGCCGAGCTGCGGGTACTCGTTCGCGATCGTGTTGAAGCAGTGCGGGCACGAGGCGATGATCTTGCGCACCGTGTAGCGGCCGAACGTGTCGATGTTCTGCTGCGCCTGCAGCTGCCAGAGATATTCGTTCCCCATCCGCCGCGCCGGATCCCCGTTGCAAGTCTCTTCCGTCGCGAGGATCGCGAACGAGGTGCCGGCCGCCTGGAGGATCGTCGCGAGCGCCTTCGCCACGCGCTGGTTCCGCCGATCGAACGACGCCGCGCACCCGACGAAGTAGAGGTATTCGGCGTCCGGCTTCTCGGCGAGCGTCGGTACCCCGAGCCCCTGCGCCCAGTCGCCGCGGGTGCTCGCGGCCTCGCCCCACGGGTTGCCGGCGCGCTCGATGTTCGTCATTGCGCGCTGCGCCTCGGGGGGCGCGGCGGCCTCCTGCATCGTGAGGTAGCGGCGCAGGTCGACGATCTTGTCGATGTGCTCGATGGTCACCGGGCACTGCTCGACGCAGGCCCCACACGTAGTGCACGAC